>JAISIU010000313.1 GCA_031261885.1 Bifidobacteriaceae bacterium | reverse complement strand
CGCCGAACCGGTCAAACCCGCGATCGAGCCCTTCGGGTCGAACGTTTCGGTGCCCAGGTCACCGGTCGCGACGTACACGGTCACCCGGTTGACCCTCGACACGTAGAGCGTGCCGTCCTGGTCCACGTCCACGGCCGTGATCACGCCCAGGTTGCTCAACGAAGTCGTCGCGGTGGAGTCCTTCGTGTACGTGTAGTCGCCCGTCTCACCGGACTGGTCCCACACCGAGACGGTGCCCGAGGTCAAGCCCGTCTCCGCGACGTAGACCGTGCCGCTGTCGTCCACCGCCAGCCCAGAGGCGTTGTTCAGGCCCGTGATGGTCGCCCCCGGGTCCAGTACGAACCGCCGGCCCGTGGCCGTCGCGACCTGCGTGTAGACGAGCACGCGCATCACGCCCATGCCACCCGGGTTTGCCGTCAGCACATAGAGCGTCCCGTTGCTGTCCATCGTGATGCCGTACACGTTCCCGATCACGGGGATCTGTGGGAGGGCCGTGCCGCCCGTGGCCGGCGTCCCCGCCGCCATCAGGCCCCGCACGGAACGTGGTGCGGCCACGTCCTGGCTCACGCCCCCGGCCGCCAGACGCGCGGCGGCCTTCGCCGCCGCCGCCCGCGCCATCGTTCCCGCGCCCACACCGGCGCGCGCCGCCCGTGGGGCGGTCCGCTCCCCCGCCGGCGCCGCCACGGCATCGGCCGCTTTCCCGGCCGGCGCGACGGCCGAACGGTGTGCCGCCGCCCCACCGGTCCCGCCGACATCGGCGGACGCCAACGACGGGAACAAGGTGAGCGCCATCGCGGCCGCCGCGACAATCCCGACGCCGCGCCCGGCCCAATCGATGGCGCGCCGCGGACCCGTGCCCGGGCCGGCGTGACGACGTGTGAGAAGGGAACCGAGGAAGCGCACCATGAGGGTGCTCCAAACCGGGCGATCAGGGGATTATTGAAGGATCGCGGGACGGATTTCGATTCGATATGCCGGGCACGTCCCGCCGACGGGGGCCGGCGGAATCAGCCCATATGGGAGCTTGGGGTTTCACGGTGGCGCACTGCCACCCGGGAGCGAATTCGAGCCGGGGCCACGGCACGGGGGCTGCCGGTGTACCCAAAAGGGCACAAACGATTAGATCCTTTGTACTACACCCCGCGCGCCCCTGTCCAATCCCCCGCCCGGCCCCACAGACTTTGACCCCGTCGCGGGGTGGGTGGTTGCGGTGGTGGGCGGCGCACGATGCCGGGGGGCCGGGTGGCGAGGCCGGGTCGCCACCCGGCGGCCGGGAGCTTCACCAGGCCTCCGGTCTCGGCCGCCAGCTCGAACCGACCTGTTCACCAATTGCCGCACAGCGCTGTACACTGTCATACAAGAGCTGGCCACAGGTGTCAGAGGAATGGAGGCAGTCATGGCGGGCGCAACGGTCACGGTTCGCCTCGAACCGAACGTCAAACAAGCGGCGGAAAGCCTGCTCAAAGAGCTGGGCCTGACCATGACCTCGGCCATCACCGTGTTCATCAAGCAGATGCTGCGCGAACGCCGCATCCCGTTCCAAATCACCGAGGACCCGTTCTACTCGGAATCCAACCAGGCTTGGCTTCGCGACTCCATCGCCCAGCTCGAATCGGGCCGCGTGGTCCACAAGACCATTGAAGACCTCGAGTCGATGGCTGGGCGCGCGTGAGCCCCATCACCTTCAGCGACAACGCCTGGGATGACTACACAGCCATGGTCACCCAAGGCGACCGCCGCGCATTGGGCAAGATCACGAAGCTGATCAAGGACATCGCCCGCACCCCAGAGGACGGGCTGGGCAAACCGGAACCGCTGCGCGGCGAGTTCTCCGGATACTGGTCCAGGCGGATCACGGACAAAGACCGCCTCATCTACCGAACCTCGGGTGACGACATCCAGATCGTCCAGTGCCGCGGGCACTACGGCGACCACTGACGGCGACGCCGGGCGGCCGGTGAGTCAGGAATCAGAGGGCAGTCCAAACGGCCACTGCTTGTGAGGCGGCCCGCACGGCTGGGGCGACGGGATAGCCCTGACGGCACCAGGCCAGCGGGGTCAGGCCGTCGAGATCCGGATGGGGGCACGTCATCCAGTAGGACACCGCCCAGCCGTCGGCACCGCTCGCCGCAAGGGCCGGGCGGAACGGTCGCAGGAGGGCCTTGACCGCGGGGTCCAGCGCCCGGTCCCGGAACTGAAACGTGGGATACAAGTCCCTGGAATCCGCCGTCCTGGTCCGGATGACGGTTCCACGCGCGGCCCGCTTGCTGAGCGCTTGCCGGCTGATTCCCAGGAGTGCCGTGACGCCGGCGCTGTCGTAGAAGGGACCGAACTGGACGTCATAAACGTGCGGGCGGGGCATCCGGTCTCCTGGGCAGAAAAAGCCCCGCCAGGCCCGGAGGACGGCGGGGAGTTACCCAGATGAGCGTAATGAACCGCGAACGGTGTGACAACTTCCCGACGTGCCTCGCTGGCTTGGGACGTGTGGCGGGGGTGGTGGTTGTGGTGGTTGGCGGCGCACGATGCCGGGGGGCCGGGTGGCAGGGGGCCGGGTGGCGGGGGCGGGGCGCCACCCGGCCGGTGGGTGTTGGGTGGGGTTACTTCTTGACTTTGATCTTGTAGGCGTGGGTTTTGGTGCCGGCTTTGACCTTGATGACGGCCTTGCCCGGCTTCCTGGGGGTCAACAGGCCGGCCTTGTCGATGGCCGCGACCTTCTTCTTGGTGGAGGAGAACTTCACGACCACCCCAGGAGCCTTGGAGCTCTTCCACTTGCCGGTCACCCAGTACGGGCCGTGGGAGACCTTCAGGGTCTTCGGCACCTTGCCGGACACGGATGTGACCTTGACGCTGGTCTTCTTCTTGAGCACGGTGACCTTGACCTTGAAGACCTTGCCGCCGGCGCTGGCGGTGATGGTCGCCTTGCCGGGCTTCTTGGCCTT
>JAISIU010000305.1 GCA_031261885.1 Bifidobacteriaceae bacterium | reverse complement strand
CGGCGCACCCGATGCCGCGGCGGCGGTGATGTCAATTTTCCTGCATCCAGTGTGTCAATTTTCCTACATTGAATGCGTCAAAATTGACACATTGAATGTAGGAATCTTTACAAGCGGATCAGGCCTGCGCGGGCGTCACGTACGTGCCGGCGCCCGCCGACGATGCCGGCGCGTCCGCGTGGACCACGACGCTCACCTATCGCTGAACTCGGGTGGCGAGGGCCAGCATCGGCGGCTTCGCCGGGTGGTTCAGTGTTTTGCGTTTGCGCTGGTCAACGAGCTGTGTGCCAAAAGTATGCGCAGAAAAATGGCACCAAAGCCAAAAGTATGCGCAGACTTTTGGCACAGAAGCCAAAAATCCGCGCTAACATGGTGCCGATGGCGGAGGTGGTTCCGTGGAACGTTTGGCGATGGCCCAGCTGCTGGCGTGGAAGCACGCCCAGCACCGCGCGCCGCTGTTGCTGCGCGGCGCGCGGCAGGTCGGCAAGACGTGGCTGCTGAAGGAGTTCGGCCGCCGCTGCTACGACCGGCTGGTCTACGTCAACCTCGAACGCTCGGAGGCCGCGCGGCGCGTGTTCGACGGCGACCCCGACCCCGGGCGGATCGTTGCCCGGCTCGCGGCCCTCGACGGCCACGGGCCAATCGCCCCGGACGGAACCCTGATCGTCATCGACGAGATCCAGGAAGCGGCCGGGGCGCTCACGAGCCTCAAGTACTTCGCCGAGGAAGCCCTCCAGTACGACGTGGCGGCCGCGGGCTCCCTGCTGGGCGTCGCCCTGCAGGGCCGCGTGAGCTTCCCGGTCGGCAAGGTGCACACGGTTGGCCTCGGGCCGCTGTGTTTCACGGAGTTCGCCACCGCGCTCGGCCGCGCTGATCTCATCGAACTGATGGAATCGGCCGACCCGACGCTGGCCGCCCCGTTCCACGAGGCACTCATCGACCTGTTGCGCGCCTATTACGTCGTGGGCGGCATGCCGGCCGCGGTCATGGCCTACCAGGCAGGGCACGACTTCGCGTCGGCGCGGGCGGTCCAGCAGGAGCTCGTCGACGCCTACGGCAACGACTTCTCGAAACACGCGCCGGTCGCGGAGGTGCCGCGCCTGCGCGAGATTTTCCGTTCGGTGCCTTCCCAACTGGCCCGAGAAAACCGCAAGTTCGTGTTCGGCCGGGTGCGTGAGGGGGCGCGGGCCCGGACGCACGAGGCGGCCCTGCAGTGGCTGGAGGACGGCGGCATCGTGCAGCGCGTGCACCGGGTGACGGCGCCGCGGCTCCCGCTGCCGGCCTACCGCGATGACAAGGCGTTCAAGGCCTTCCTCGTGGACATCGGGATGCTCGGAGCGCTCGCAGAGCTGCCGCCGGCCATCGCCGTCGCCGGCAACGATGCTTTCACCGAGTTCAAGGGTGCCCTGACCGAACAATTCGTGGCGCAAGAACTGGCCGCGCACGGCTGGCACCCGTACTACTGGTCCAGCGACAGCGGCCGCGCCGAGATCGACTTTCTCGTGGCGGCCGATGCCGGAGTGGTGCCCGTCGAGGTCAAGGCGGAGGCCAACCTGCGCGCCCGGTCGCTGAGGCTGTTCCGCGAGAAGTACCGGCCGGCCGTCGCGGCCCGCTTCTCGCTGGCGCCCTACCAGTTCCGTGACGGGCTGCTGGCCCTGCCGCTCTACGCGCTGTCCACGCTGCGCTCGCGGCTGGCCGCCGGTTCGGGTTAGCCCCCCAATCGGCGCTGAACTGGGTTTTCTCTGCTGGTCATTGGCTAGTCTGTTGAGAACGAGGCTTTGCCAAGGCAGTCCTTGGCATGCCCGACCCATCTGAACGTCCCACCGAAGGAGCTCGCCCCCCATGAGCGACGTCGATCCGGCAGAGCTGCACGCCGGTGCCACTAGCTTGAGAAGCTTGAGGCCTCAGGTCAAGACTGCGGCCCAGACACTCGACCCACCTGCTGAGGCCGCTCTCATCGCGTCGGCGTGGAACCTGTTCGAACAGGCCTGGCCGGTCGCGATCGGCGTGATGAACACCGGTGTGGGCGCCGGCGCGGACGTGCTCGACACGATCGCCACGGCCTATGAAACGGTGGGCTGACCCGATGGGCAACTTCCTTCCGGGCGACCCGGCCGGAATCGACGCGGTGGCTGCTGCTCTGGACTCTGAGAGTCCAGGCCTCGACACGGTTGAGGGCGAACTGCTCGTCATCACTCTCCCGTCGTGGACCGCCACGGGCTCGGACCTTGCCCGGAACACGATCCACCACTGGGCGGCCGGCATGACGGGTGCCGCGTCCAGTTACGGCTCGTGTGCTGTCGCGCTTTCAGCATTCGCGGCGTCCCTGCGGGCCGGCAACGCGCGGGTCGCGGCCGCCGAAGCGGTGGTTCAATCGTGTCTTCCAATCGTGACCCCGGCGGATGCGATCGCTTATGCCCGTGCCGTGGCGGAACTGCGTCAAACGGAAGATGAGGTCACAACCCAGTATTGGATTGATGTCACCACGTGCGCGGAGGCGATCATCGGCGCCACCACTGGAGCCTCAGGCCACGGTGGCGGTGGGCCCTATGCCAATGACACACTGACCTCGGTCGACGGTCAGGGCCTGCTCGACGATCTCGTCTCACTGAACGGCCAGGTGGATCTGTCTGATGCCGCGCTCAACCCGGATCTCGTGGCTCAGGGCAACGCCGGTGACTGTTGGTTCTTATCCTCCCTCATGTCGCTCGCCTCGACGGCCTGGGGCCGTGACGCGATTCGAGCAGGTCTCCGGTGGGACTCCGACAAGGGCGGTTACTGGGTTCGGCTTTATAAGGACGGTAAGCCGCACGAATACTTCGTGAACGCGATCTATGCCGACGGCGCCGGCTCGGGTGACAACCTGTCCTGGCCGCACGAGGCGTCCTGGGTATCAATCTACGAAGCCGCGATGGTCCAGGCACAGGGTAAGGGAGACGACACGAAGGGCGGTTTTGGCGCGGACGGTTTTGAGGCGATCACCGGTCAGAAGGCAGTACACGCCGGAGCCGACCCCGCCACGTTGCGGAAGGCCCTTCAAGACGGCGCCTACGCGACGGCCGGATCCGACAAGAAGACGTGGATCTTCGGCCACGACGCCGGCACCGTGAACGCGCAGGTGCAGGACGCCTCCGGAGCCTGGCACACCGAGTCGGTTGACCTCGTGGACGGTCACGAATACGACGTCGTGAGAGTCGATGGCTCAAACAATGTTTACCTGCGCAACCCGTGGGGCGAGTCCAACAGCTCGGATGGCGGTGGCATCATCAGACTGACGGCCGAGCAGTTCAAGGACAATTTCGACGAGACCAGCTATTTCAAGCCGAGCAAGTAGCCCGGGAGGGGTTACCGGCCGAGCGCCGGGAGGAGGACCATTCGATGACGTTGATCCGATACGACATCCCAGAGATGTGCCTTGCGGCCGATGCTCTGCGAGCTGATGCTGTGGCCATCGCGATGGACCAGGCCGACATGAACATCCATCTCGTGATCATGGACGGTGAGTGGCAAGGAGACGCCAAGGTCGCCGCGATGAAGAAGTTCCGGCAGTGGAACACGGGGATGAACGCGCAGGTGGCGGCGCTCCGAGACCGCGCCGACAAACTGACCGACACGGCGACGGCGTACGGCGATATTGAGGCATGGGCCATTCAGCACATGTCGGAGCTTCAGGGATGACGCCGTATCAGCCGCCGGTCCCGCCGCCAGCCCAATGGTCAGTACCCGGGCGGCCCGTGCCGCCGAACCTTGTCCCACCACAACAAGTGAAGCGCGGTCCCGGTCGCTTCGTCGCCCTTGTGGCGTGCGTCATCGTGCTCAGCGCCGTGTCCGGTGTTCTCGCGGTCGGCGGCGCCGTGGAACCGGTCGCGTGGGGGTGCGTCTTCACGGTCGTGTGTGCAGCGGCCGGGTGTGGTATCGCCGCCGTGGTGCGAGGCACGATGCCGTGGCGTGAGACGTGGGTGGCGCGATTCTGGCCAGCCGCGGTTGTCATCGTCGTGGCCGGTCTTCTCGGTACTGTGCCCATCATGATGGCGGCCGCTGGCGAGACGGAGACGTTACCCACGCCGGGCGGCTCGGAAACGGTGGCGGTCGGTCTGGGAGAGGCCGCTTTTGGGCGATACGGGTCGGCCTTCATCTGGTTGGTGGGTTTTGCCGTGGCCGCGTTGGTTGGCGCCGCCCTGGTCGCGGTAGTGCGCCGCCGGAGTCGTTAAGCGCGCGCGGCCGGCCGCCGCTTGACGGGCCCGCCGACGATGCCGGCGCGGCCGCGTGGACCACGACGCTCACCTATCGCTGAACGCGGGTGGCGAGGGCCGGCATCGGCGGCTTCGCCGGGCCTGTCCGCACCACGGAAGGCATAGACTTTACGCGCGCAAAGCGCCGGCGGCCAAGCCCCGGCCACGTTCCTTTTGGAAGGACTCGTTTTGACGGATCAACCCGTGA
>JAISIU010000211.1 GCA_031261885.1 Bifidobacteriaceae bacterium | reverse complement strand
GCAACGCGTGGGTCGAGCGGATCGCGATGTGGCTGTACATCGGCGGGGCGTTGAACCTGGCGCTCGGCATCTTCAACCTGATCCCGCTGCTGCCGCTCGACGCCGGCCACGTGGTCGGCGCGATCGTCGAGGGCGTGCGTCGGACGTGGGCCCGTGTCCGGGGCCGCCGGCCGCTGCCCGGCGCGATCGACCTGGCCCGCGCCATCCCGTTCACGTACGCCGTGTTCGCGCTGCTCATCGTCATGGCCGTCGTGTTGATCGTGGCGGACTTCGTGAACCCCGTCACCGGGTGAGGCGGTGCACGATGCCGCCCCGCGCCATCGTGCGTCCCTTCCCATCCGCTGGTCCCCAAGCAAAGGAAGCACCGTGAGTCCCACTCCGTCCCACACCGAGCCCGCCGCGCCGTGGCCGCGCCGCCCCACCCGCCGGGTCCGGGTCGGCGCCGTGCCGGTGGGCGGCGGCGCGCCGATCTCCGTCCAGTCGATGACGACCACGCGGACGGCCGACGCCGAGGCGACGCTCCGCCAGATCGCCGAACTGGCGGCCGCGGGCTGCGACATCGTGCGCGTCGCGGTGCCCAAGCAGGCGGACGCGGACGCGCTGGCCCAGATCGCCGAGGCCTCCCCGATCCCGGTGGTGGCGGACATCCATTTCCAGCCGCGGTACGTGTTCCAGGCGATCGCGGCTGGTTGCGGCTGCGTGCGCGTCAACCCGGGCAACATCAGGCAGTTCGACGGCCAGATCGAGGCCATCGCCCAGGCGGCCAGCGATGCCGGGATCTGCCTCCGGATCGGCATCAACGCGGGCTCGCTCGATAGAAGGCTGTTGGCCGAGTACGGGTCGGCCACGGCGGAGGCGCTCGTCGAATCGGCCCAGCGGGAGGCCGCGCTGTTCGAGCGGGTCGGTTTCCACGATTTCAAGATTTCGGTCAAACACCACGACCCGGTGGTCGCGGTCCGGGCCTACGAGCTGCTGAGCGAGCGCGGCGATTGGCCGCTGCACCTCGGCGTGACGGAGGCCGGGCCGGCCTTCCAGGGGACTATCAAGAGCTGTGCGGCGTTCGGCGCGCTGCTCCGGGAGGGGATCGGCGACACGATCCGCGTCTCGTTGACGGCTCCACCGGTCGAGGAGGTCAAGGTCGGGGTCGCGCTGCTGCGCTGCCTCGGGCTGCGCCGACGCGGCCTGGAGATCGTGTCGTGCCCGTCCTGCGGCCGCAGCCAGGTGGACGTCGTCGAGCTGGCCCGGCGCGTCACCGACGGCCTCCAGGAGCTGCGGGACGTGCCGCTGCGGGTCGCGGTCATGGGGTGCGTGGTGAATGGGCCGGGGGAGGCGCGCGAGGCGGACCTCGGCGTGGCCTCCGGCAACGGGAAGGGGCAGATCCTCGTGGGCGGCCGGGTCGTGGACACGGTGCCGGAGGACCGGATCGTCGAGGTGCTGGTCGCCAAGGCCAAGGAGCTGGCCGAGGCCAGGAAGGCTTAGGACCGATTTCTCAGAGGTGAGGGGGCGAGCGCCGTGGGGCTGTTCGGCAGGGTGCGCCGGGCCGCGCCCGAACCGGCCCGCTTGTTGGGCCCGGGCGAGCTGGGCCAGGCGCTCGAGCTGTGCGAGGCGGCCGGTCCCGACGGGGTGTTGGCCGGGTCCCGCATCCTCGCCAAGGTCAGGCGCGGCGGCGCGTTCGGACAGGTGTGGGCCGTGGGCCGGCCGCTGCGTTCGATCTGTTGGCTCGGCGGCAGCCTGACGCCCGTGATCGGGGCGGGGGAGCGGGCCGGCCAGGACGCGTTGGCGCTCGCGGAGGCCGCTTTGACCCGTGGCCGCGGCGTGACGTCGCTGGTTGGCCAGGCCGCGGGCGTGTTGCCGATCTGGCGGCGGGTCGAGGGATTCTGGCCCCGGCCGCGCGAGGTGCGGGCCAACCAGCCGCTCATGGAGATCGGGGGTCCGCCCGCCGTGGCCCCGGATCCGGCCGTGCGGCTGGCGCGGCCCGGCGAGGCCGACCTCGTGCTGCCGGCCGCGGCCAGCATGTTCACGGAGGAACTCGGCGTGTCCCCGGTCCAGCAGGGCGGGGCCTACCGGGCACGTATCGCCGGCCTGATCTCGCGCCGGGCCACGTTGATCCGGCTCGGCCGGGTGCCCGGGAGGCCGGATCCGGTGGTGGTGTTCAAGGCGGACCTGGGGGCCGGCGTCGGGCCCCTGGTGCAGGTGCATGGCGTGTGGACGCATCCGGCGTGGCGCGGCCGCGGGTTGGCGCACGGCGGCATGGCGGCCGTGGTCCGGGAGGCGTTGGCGCAGGGGTACCGCAGCGTCTCGCTGTACGTCAACGACTTCAACGCCGCGGCCCGCGCCGTCTACCGCGACGTCGGCTTCCGCGAGGTCGGCACGTGGGCCACGGTCATGTTCTGACCCGCACATCGTCGTAGATCATCAATGATGATCTACGACGATCTATGACGATGTGTGATTGAGTACCGGCCAGGCGAAAGGTCTGGAGCCGGCCGCAGTCGCCCGCCCGCGGGCTCCGGTAGGCTTAGGGCTCGTGCTTAGACTGTCCAGACTCTTCGTCCGCACCCTCAGGGAGGACCCGGCCGACGCCGAGGTCCCCTCGCACAAACTGCTGGTCCGCGCCGGCTACATCCGCCGCGCCGCCCCGGGCATCTACACGTGGCTGCCGCTGGGGCTCCGGGTGCTGGACAAGGTCGAGGGCATCGTCCGCGAGGAGATGAACGCCGTCGGCGGCCAGGAGGTCCGCTTCCCGGCGTTGCTGCCCAAGGAGCCGTACGAGGCGACGGGTCGCTGGGACGAATACGGCGACAACATCTTCCGCTTGAAGGACCGCAAGGGCGCGGACTACCTGTTGGCGCCCACGCATGAGGAGATGTTCGCGCTCCTCGTCAAGGACCTGTACTCGTCCTATAAGGACCTGCCGCTCACGCTCTACCAAATCCAGACCAAGTACCGCGACGAGGCCCGGCCCCGCGCCGGCCTGATCCGGGGCCGCGAGTTCGTCATGAAGGACGCCTACACGTTCGACATCGACGACGCCGGCCTCGACACCTCCTACCAGAGGCAGCGCGGCGCCTACGTCCGCATCTTCGAGCGGCTCGGCCTGCCGGTCTGCCCGGTCTCCGCGATGAGCGGCGCCATGGGCGGTTCGCGCTCCGAGGAGTTCCTCTACCCCACGGAGGTGGGCGAGGACACGTTCGTGCGTTCCCCGGGCGGTTACGCCGCGAACGTCGAGGCCGTCACGACCGTGCCGGGGGAGCCCGTGCCCATCGAGGGGCAGCCGGCCTGCCACGTCGAGGACACGCCGGACTGCGGCACCATCGACCAGCTGATCGCGTTCGCCAACCGGAACCATCCGAGGGCGGACCGGCCGTGGACGGCCGCGGACACGTTGAAGAACGTCGTGGTCCAGGTCATCGCGCCCGATGGCGGCCGGTCCCTTCTCGTGGTCGGCGTTCCGGGCGACCGCGAGGTCGACATGACGCGGCTGGCGGCCGCGCTCGACCCGTCGGACGTCGAGATGGCCGACGACGACGCGTTCAAGCCCCACCCGGAGCTCGTGCGCGGCTACATCGGGCCCGAGGGGGTGCTCGGCCTGAACGCGGCCGATGCCGTGGCGCAGCCGGTGCCGTACCTGCTCGACCCGAGGGTCGTGGCCGGGACGCGCTGGATCACGGGCGCGAACCAGCCGGGCCGGCACGTGTTCGACCTCGTGGCGGGCCGCGACTTCCTGGCCGCGGGCCAGGCCTCGGCCAAGACGGACGAGGACGGCAAACCGCTGGTCCAGGGCACCATCGAGGCGGCCGAGGTCAAGCCCGGGGACCAGGCGCCGGACGGTTCCGGGCCGCTGTCCCTGGCGCGCGGCATGGAGCTGGGCCACATCTTCCAGCTCGGCCGCAAGTACGCCGAGGCGCTCGGCCTCAAGGTGCTGGACCCGAACGGCAAGCTCGTGACCGTGACGATGGGTTCCTACGGCATCGGCGTGACGCGCGCCGTCGCGGCCCTGGCCGAGCAGAACCACGACGACAAGGGCCTGATCTGGCCCGTGGCCGTGGCCCCGGCCCACGTCCACGTCGTCGCCACGGGCAAGGCGGCCGAGGTCTTCGAGGCGGCCGAACACCTCGCCCAGGACCTGGAGGCCCAGGGCGTCGAGGCGCTGTACGACGACCGCCCCAAGGTGTCGGCCGGCGTCAAGTTCGGCGACGCCGAGCTGCTCGGACTGCCGTACACGGTGATCGTCGGCAAGGGCCTGGCCGACGGCGTGGTCGAGTTCCGCGACCGCCTGAGCGGCGAGTCGACCACGATCCCGGTGGGCCAGGCCGCCGCCCAGGTGGTGGAGACGGTGAAGGCAGCGCTGGCCGCCTGAGCCGGGAGCCGGGCCGGCTCAGAACCGGGCGGTGTCCGTCTGGTATTTGGCGCCGGGCACCAGCAGGTCGCTGACGATCCGCTCGGTGGAGTGCCCGTCGCACG
>JAISIU010000201.1 GCA_031261885.1 Bifidobacteriaceae bacterium | reverse complement strand
GAACGATGAACACAGCACGCCGCCTGCGCCGCGCCAACCCGCTGAACCGCCGGGCCGAACAGGCCCTGCTCGACGCCGACGCCCTCGCCCGGCTCGACCACATATTGCACCCCGTCACTGAGCCATCTGTCGTGGGCCGCACTGAGACGCACGGCGAGCAGACGGCGCGAGCCGCCGGATCCACCGGACCGGCCGAGGCGGGCGCTCCGGAGAACCCGCCGGTTCCGACCCCTCCAAGCCGCCCAGCCAGTCCAACCGGCGCGTCCGGGGCGCGCCCGGTGCGGCGGAGTGCCGGACGCGGGAACAACGGCTCCGGGCCTCGGCCCGCTCGGCCGGCGGAACAACGCCCCGGGTCAGCCCACCGGCCCCGGCGGCGGTGGCCCGCCGCCATCGCCGCGGCCGCCGCGCTCGCGGTCTGCGCGGCCGGGATCTGGGCGTTCGGCATCCGGGGTAACAGCGGCCACAGCGACCTCGCGGGGGTGAGCGCCACCCCGAGCGTCACTGGCGCCGCCACGGCATCGTCGGCTCCGCCCACGGGACCGACCGCGACGGCGACGGTGTCAACCCAAGTGGCCGGCCCGTCATCGGACACGGCCGCCCAGACAGCCATACCCTCCGCGCCGCCCGGGCTGACGCTCGCGCTACCCGACGCGGCGGGGAACGGCCCCGCCATCATGACGCTCGCGTCCGCCACCCGGACCGATCCGGCTCACGTGGCGAGCGGCACCGCCGCGGCGCTGGTGCGCGTGCCTGGCAGCGGCACCGATCAGCCCAGCTACGTCACCTTCCGCGTCTGGGCCAACCCCGGCAAACGATGGGACCAGAAGGGCTGGCGGGACGTCACCACGGCCGTGGCCGGCCACGGGACCGCGGTCGGCGATGGCGTGTACGCCTACCAGGGCGGGGACATGCCCTACCGGCTGCTGCTGTCCACGAACCAGTTCCCCGGCACGTTCCTCGCCTTCTGCCCGGGCGGGGCCGCGCCGGGGCCCGCGGGCGAGACCGTGGCCAGCTCCAGGATCACGACCCGGCAGTGCGAGGGGAACCAGGGCGCGCTCGGGCTGGACCTCGGCAACGGGATCACGAAGGACCAGTTCGGGGCCGATGGCGGCACGGTGCCCGAGGGCGTGGCCGTCCCGACCGACTCGAACACCCAGAGCCCGGCCTGGACACAGGGCGGGGTGCCCGGCGACTTCGCGGGCGACTGGTCCACCCCCGACGCGGCCGGCGACACGTTCCCGCCATCGGCGGCCCGGGACGTGAAGGGCCTCGACCGGTACCAGCTGTTGGCCTGGGGCGCCAAGGGATCGATGCTCGTGATCGCGTATATGGGCACCGACCTGGCGAAGCTCTACCGCGAGGCCTCCGCCTGGGGCGTGGCCAGCGACGGCACGTGGTCGAGCACGCCGTACGGGAAGGACGCGACGCTTGGGACGCTCGGCCAACCGCCCGCCACGAGCGGAATCTGGGGCGTGGACACCGTCACGATCACGTACTGCTGGAAGCCGTGGCTCAAGAAATCGACGTGCTGACCCCGTAGCCCGCGGGCCCGGGCAATTGTGTGAAACTTTGCAGACCGGCGGCCGTTTGCTGGCAGCATACTCCCTGGTCAGCGAGTTGGAAGTCCGATGTTAGCCCGTCAGGGACGCTCGAAGCTCGGCAAGACTTTTCGCGATCCGGGGTGGGGTGGATGGGATCGGGTGGAGGGGAAGGACCGGAGGTGTTCTGTAACATCTGAGGTCCGGATGCGACCGCAGGCAGGTGCCGTCATCTGTGCGCTGTCTCTGGGTCGACTACGCGCAAGGACCAGGGCTCGGGATATCGGGCTCGGAGGGCCATGGGTTACTCGCGGTCTCGGCGGCACGCCGTGCCTCCTTGGCTGCTTCGATCTCTTCCATGGTTGCGATCTTGGTGCTGCGCACGGTGGGGTTGCGTTGCCGCCTTCTCGCGGCCGCCGACCTGCCAGCGTGCGGGGTCATCGCCTTCGCCCTCTCGCGGACGCCGCTGACCACTGACATGATTGGCCGCAGGTGCTCTTCGCAGAGGTCCAGCGACGCGATCCGGTTCCCGTCAACTGTGACATTGAGTGACCGCAGCGGGACGCTATAGTCCCCGCACACATCGCAAGCCTGGACGCTGATCTTCATGAATTGTCTCTCTCGGAGTGGACCTGACGCACCACGGAGCGCATTAGTTGACATAATTATACTGTTCTGTCAGCTATCGTGCCAGCCCTTCTGTGTGGCAACTTTCCGTTAGCCGGTGTCGAACGGCAAGGCGGTGACACTTTATGGCAAGTCTGATAGATTGATAATTGTCTCTGGACGGTGAGCCATCTCCGATCAATCGGTTAGCACCTCAGCCAATGAGCCAAGGGACTCGAGTGGGGAGTGGGCCTACGGTCCATGGCATGCTAGGCAACATCAATGAGAGGTACTAAGGACACCCCAACATGACAAGACGCCCGAAGGTCCAGGACGCAGACGAAGTTCGGCGCTGGTTCGACGCCGGATGGACATATGACCAAATGGTCAACGAGTACCGCATCAAGTACGGCATCGAAACCAGCATCTCGATGTGGTCACACTGGCGTGCGCGCCACAACATCCCGGTGCGGCGGCGCCGCGCCGATGACATGATCCCGTGGCGCGTGCTGCCACGACACACCGGGCTGACGCCCAGCCGCAACCTCGCGACGATCTCCTGCTTGCGCGCGGGGGTACCAGTGAGGCCGGAGCGTAGGGATGTGGCTCTCCGTTGGGAGGAATGGCTCAAGGAGAACAACCTTGTTGTCCACTACGACCGGGACACCCCGGAGGGCTGGTGGTACGTGCCGCGCGAACCGACCGACGACGACATCATCCGCCGTCCTGCCACGACGGAGTAGTCGTTCGTCAAGATCGGGCCTCCAGCGGAAGGTAGGCCGCCAACCTCTGGCGATTCGTCCCCCCCGTGCACCACGGCCCCATCGTGTTCGTTCGCTGACCGTGGAACGTAGTTGCCATAAGCGGCCTGACCGTGAGTAGTGGCCGCAGATATAAATGCAGGTTGAACGCCGATTGTCCGTGACGTTTGGCAACGTTCCGTGAGCCATTTAGAGTGTTTCCGTCCCCAACTAGACGCGCACCACAGTGAGATGTGAGGTATGGACGCGAGCTCCACCCCCAACCGGCCAGACCCAACATCCCGATTGGCTGCCAGCGTGCGCCATGGGCATCGGCGAGACCGAGATCGTCCTCGTCGCCGACAACGCCCGGCACGACGCCTACATCACCTTCACCGAGCAGTACGACCCGACGACCATGCAGTACGTCCAGCTGCGGGAGGCGGCGCTCGGGTTCGAGCTGGACTGGGACTCAATGGAGCCTTTCGGCCCGCCCGAGGACGGCAAAACGAAGGTGACCATGAACCCCGTGGCGATCCCGCCGGAGATCGCCATCAACATCCCGAGGGAGCTGCTCGCCTACGAGGGCGGCAGGCGAATCGAGGTCAAGGTGACCGGTGGGATCATTATCGCCGACGGCGGCGAAGTCTTGGACTTCGACGAGGACCCCAATGACGGAAATACGGCCCTCTGAGCAGCGCTGGCCGCGAGCCCCGGCGATTGCGCAAAGTTTTGCAGATCCATGATTGTTCGCTGGTGGTATACGCCCAGGTCAGCGGGTTGGGAGTCCGATGCCGGCCCGTCAGGGAGGCTCGAAGTTCAGCAAAATTTTGCGCGATCCGGGGCGGGGTGGATGGGACGGGGGGGAGAGGAGAGAGGCGCCTCGGGCGGGATGCGCCGAAGTCTCCCGCTCAGCGGGCGCGCGTGGCCCAGCAGGCGACGGCCGCGGCCGCCGCGACGTTCAGCGAATCGACCCCGCC
>JAISIU010000113.1 GCA_031261885.1 Bifidobacteriaceae bacterium | reverse complement strand
CCCAAGGACTTAGCCCCACCTACTACCAAGAAAGCCAACCATGCTAATTCACCTCTTGAGGCAATACCTCAAGACCTACAAGTGGCAGCTGCTGCTCGTGGTGATCCTGCAGTGCGCCTCGGCCGTCGCCAACCTCTACATGCCGACCCTGAACGCCGACATCATCGACAACGGCGTGGCCCAGGGCGACACGGGTTACATCTGGCGCGAGGGCGGCCTCATGCTGGCCGTCGCCGCCGTCTCGGTGGCCTGCGCGATCGTCTCCGTCATCTTCGGCGCCAGGATCAGCTCCGCCTTCGGCCGCGACCTGCGCGACGCGGAGTTCACGCGCGTCAACACGTTCTCGCACCGCGAGGTCTCGAAGTTCGGCGCGCCCTCCCTGATCACCAGGGCCACGAACGACGTCCAACAGGTCCAGATGCTCGTCCTCATGCTCCTGCTGATCCTCATCACGGCGCCGATCTTCATGGTCGGCGGCACCATCATGGCGCTTCACCACGACGTCCCGCTGTCCAGCCTGCTGCTCGTGATCATTCCGGTCATGGCGATCTTCGCGGTCATCGTCGTGCGCATGATGGCGCCGACCTTCAAACTGGTCCAAAAGGCCCTCGACCGCATCAACGACGTGCTCCGCGAGCAGATCACCGGCGTGCGCGTGATCCGCGCGTTCGTCCACGACGACTTCGAACGCGACCGGTTCGACGGCGCGAACCGCCACATCACGAAGCTCCAACTGCGCGTCGGGCGCATCTTCAGCTTCATGTTCCCGTTCATCATGCTGATCATGAACCTGTCCTCGATCGCGGTCATGTGGTTCGGCGGCCACCGCATCGAGTCCGGGCACATGGAGGTCGGCGACCTCACGGCCTTCCTCACGTACCTCATGCAGATCCTCATGGCCGTCCTCATGGCCGCGATGATGGCGTTCATGATCCCGCGCGCCCAGGTCTGCGCCGGCCGTATCTCCGAGGTGCTCGAGACGAACACGTCGATCGTCGAGGCCGCCGAACCCGTGCGCACCTTCCCCGCCCCGGGCGAGATCGCGATGAAGGGCGCGGCCTTCCGCTACTCCGGCGCGGCCGAACCCGTCATCAAGGACATCGCCTTCGAGGCCCACCCCGGCCAGACGCTCGCCATCATCGGCGCCACGGGCTCCGGCAAGACCACGCTCGTCAACCTCATCCCGCGCCTGTTCGACGCCACCGAGGGCCAGGTCATGGTCGGCGGCGTCGACGTGAAGGAGGCCGGGCTGCAGGAGCTGTGGAACCAGATCGGCCTCGTGCCGCAGAAACCGTTCCTGTTCTCCGGCACCATCCGCTCCAACCTCCAATACGGCAAGGAGGACGCCACCGACGAGGACTGCTGGGAGGCGCTGCGCGTCGCCCAGGCCGACGACTTCGTCTCCGAGACCCCGGGCGGGCTCGACGCCGAGGTGGCCGCCGGCGGCACGAACGTCTCCGGCGGCCAACGCCAGCGCCTCGCGATCGCCCGCGCGCTGATCCGCAAACCGAAGGTCTACATCTTCGACGACTCCTTCTCCGCGCTCGACTTCGCGACCGACGCCCGGCTGCGCCAAGCGTTGGCGCCGGTCACGAGGGACGCCACGGTCGTCATCGTCGCCCAACGCGTCGGCACGATCCGCGACGCCGACCAGATCCTCGTGCTCGAGGCCGGCCGCATCGTCGGCCAGGGCCGCCACGAGGAGCTCATGGAAACCTGCGAGACCTACCAAGAGATCGTCTACTCCCAGCTCTCCGCCGAGGAGGCGATGGCATGAGCGCCGCCCAGAACACACCCCAGAACGCTCCCCAGACCGGCCAGCCGGACGCTGACCAGGCCCAGGACGAGAACCTCATCAAACTGCAACGGGCCGGCCGCCACGGCCGCCCGCACGGGCCCGGCTCGCGCCGCGCCATGCCCGGCGTCAAGGCCATGAACTTCAAGGGTTCCGGCAAGCGCCTCATCTCCATGCTCCGCCCCGAGTACTGGCGGATCGGTCTGTCGGTCCTCGTCGTCATCGTCGCCACGTTCCTCAACGTGCGCGGCCCCAAGGTGCTCGGCAGGGCCACGAACCAGCTGTTCTCCGGCTACATCGGCGGCATGGTCGGCAAGATGATGGAGGCCAAGCACATTCCGCTCGGGTCCGTCACCCACGCCCAGCTCATCGACGCCATCACGAAGCAGAACGGCCAGCTCGGCAAGATGCTGAGCACGATGTCGTTCACGCCCGGCAAGGGCATCAACTTCCATGACCTCGCCATGACGCTGTTGCAGGTGCTCGGGTTGTACGGCGGCTCGGCCATCCTCATGCTGTTCGCTGGCCTGCTCATCACCGGCATCGTCCAACGGACCGCCTACCGGATGCGCAAGCAGATCGAGGAGAAGCTCGCCACGCTGCCGCTCGGCTACTTCGACCGCCAGCCCAAGGGCGAGATCCTGTCCCGCGCCACGAACGACATGGACAACATCCAGCAGACCCTCCAGCAAACGCTGAACCAGTTGTTGAACAACGTCTGCATGGTGGTCGGGGTCGCCTGGATGATGCTGTCGGTGTCCTGGCAGCTCTCGCTCGTCGAACTCATCACGGTGCCGCTCGCGATCCTCATCACGGGCATCATCGCGAAGAAGGCCCAGCCGCAGTTCGTCAAGCAGTGGGATTCGACGGGCGACCTGTCGAGCCACGTCGAGGAGATGTTCACGGGCCACGAGCTCGTCAAGGTGTTCGGCCGCCAGCAGGCCAGCGAGGACGAGTTCCACCGCCGCAACGAGGAGCTGTACACCTCGACCTTCCGGTCCCAGGCCATGAGCGGCACCATCCAGCCGTCCATGCGGCTGGTCGGCAACCTCGGCTACGTCGCGATCGCCGTGATCGGCGGCCTGAAGGTCGTCAACGGGACGATGTCGCTCGGCAACGTCCAGGCGTTCATCCAGTACTCGCAGCAGTTCACGCAGCCGATCACGCAGTTGGCCTCGATGATGAACCTGCTGCAGTCCGGCGTCGCCTCGGCCGAACGCGTCTTCGACCTGCTCGACGCCGACGAGCTGGCCCCGGATCCGGCGGACCCGGCCCCGCTCGGCAAGGTCCACGGCGACATCGGCTTCGAGGACATCTCGTTCCGCTACGTCGAGAACGAGCCGCTGATCGACGACCTGTCGCTGTCGGCGGATCCGGGCCACACGATCGCCATCGTCGGCCCGACCGGCGCCGGCAAGACCACGCTCGTCAACCTGTTAGAGCGGTTCTACGAGATCGACGGCGGCCGCATCACGCTGGACGGCACCGACGTGCGCACCATCCGCCGCGGCGACCTGCGCCAGAACATCGGCATGGTGCTGCAGGACACGTGGCTGTTCAACGGCTCGATCAAGGACAACATCCGCTACGGCAAGCTCGACGCGACCGACGAGGAGATCGTCGACGCCGCGCAGGCCACGTACGTGGACCGGTTCGTCCGCGCGCTGCCGGACGGCTACGACACGGTGATCGACGAGGATGCCTCGAACCTCTCGGCCGGCGAGAAGCAGCTGCTGACCATCGCCCGCGCGTTCATCTCGAACCCCGCGATCCTGATCCTCGACGAGGCGACGAGCTCCGTCGACACGCGCACCGAGCTGCTCGTGCAGAAGGCGATGAACAAGCTGCGCACGGGACGCACCAGCTTCGTGATCGCCCACCGCCTGTCCACGATCCGCGACGCCGACACGATCCTCGTGATGGAGCACGGCGCGATCGTCGAGCAGGGCAACCACGACGACCTCATGGCCGCCCAGGGCGCCTACTACCGGCTCTATCAGAGCCAGTTCGCGGGCGCCGCGGCCGAGGTCGAGTAAGCGCCGCGCCGTTAGCCGAACAGACCGTCCTCTTTCTGCCAGTATCTTTGGCAGGGAGAGGACGGTTTCGCTTTCAGGGACTTTTAGGGGGTGGACGATGGCGGAGCGTGAGACCGCTGAAACGCCGGGTGACGCTGCGTCCCCGGGGAAGGGAACGGCATCGTCCCCGTCGGCACGTGCCCCAGACGTGCGCTGTTCGCCTAACGGCGAACCCGACTCCCTCCCTCCGGTCGGGCTCGGCGCGACTGCCTGCGGAAGTCCACCGCGACGCAAGTCGAGAGAAGAGGACGCTTGCGTTCTCTTCCGAGGCTCAGGAGGCGGTTGCGGAGCGCAGCGACAAGTACCGGACTTCCTCGCCGGTCCCGCAGTCTCCGGCTTCGGCAGCGGATGGTCCCGGACGATCTCGCCGCGGGAATCCATCGCCTGGTTCGCGAGCCGGTCCGCCGCC
>JAISIU010000324.1 GCA_031261885.1 Bifidobacteriaceae bacterium | reverse complement strand
ACGGAGGGCGATGGCGGCGATTTCGGCATCGGCGGTGGCAATTGGCCGGCCGATCGCTGTGCGGTGAGCGACGAGGCGCCCGTACTCATCAGCCGCAGCCGGGTCAAAGACCAGGGTTTGCGGAAGCATGGCGTCCAAGAACTGGTCAATGGCCAGATCAAGAGCTTTCCGGCGCTGTCCGGATGGAAGCATTGCGACGCCGAGGCGGAGTTCGGCACGGGTGACCGTCGTGATGAACACGGTTGACGGGTCAAGTTCCGCCAACCAGCGCCGGACTGGCCGTTCGGCCGGATGGGAGCCTCGGCGTCGGAGCGCGGCCGAGGCGATGTTGGTGTCGAGGATGATCACGCGAAGCTGACTGGGCGGGGGTAGTCCGTGCGGCGGGGTGGGAGGTCGAAGTCGGAGATGCCTGCGTCCGCCAATGCGACGTCGAACAGTTTGAGCGCGGCGTGGATACCGGCGCCCGTCGAGGGGGGGACGGTGGCCTCGGTCAGGATGGCACGGGCCTCGGATTCGACTGTCCGTCCGCTGCTGGCGGCCCAGCGTTCGATCTTGGCTTGCACCGCATCTTCAAGTCCACGCACTGTGATAACGCTCATGTTCGCCCCCTGACAGCAACTGGACCGATACTTCGCGAAAAGTCTAACAAGGCACCGTGACCCGTGGGCTGAGGTGGGGGAGCGGGCTAACGGATGCTGGGCGATTCCTGCGCGGAGCGGCGGCGGCCGCCCGTGACCGCCTACAGCCCGATGCCCGCTTCGGGACCGGTCGTCCGCGGGCGGAGCATTAGGGCTCTGGCCGGTCAGGCTTTAAGATGTGGGGGATTATCTCTCCTGGAGGGCCACGCCTGTGAACCGGCACGAACTCGCATCCATCATCGACCACACGCTCTTGACGCCGGAGGCCACGCGCCAGCAGGTCGATGAACTCGTGGCCCAGGGCCTGGCCCTGGGCGTCCGGGCCGTGTGCGTCGCTCCCTCGTTCTACCCGCTCAACACCTATGGGCTGATCCCCGTCACCGTGGTCGGCTTCCCGTCCGGCGCGCACCAGGCGGAGATCAAGGCCCAGGAGGCGGCCAGGGCCGTCAACGACGGCGTCCGCGAGATCGACATGGTGATGAACCTCGGCCTCGCCAAGCAGGCGGACTGGACCGGTGTCCAGGCGGAGATCGAGACGGTCCGCAAGGCCGTGCCGGCTCCGTGCGTGTTGCGTGTCATCATCGAGTCCGCGGCGCTCAACGCCCCGCAGATCGTCGCGGCCTGCTGGGCGGCTGAGGACGCCGGCGCGGACGCGATCAAGACCTCGACGGGTTTCCATCCGGCTGGCGGCGCCACGCCGCAGGCGGTCAGCCTCATCGCGAAGACCGTGCACGGCCGCCTCGCCGTGAAGGCCGCCGGCGGTATCAGCACGGCGGAGCAGGCCATCGCGCTCGTCGAGGCCGGCGCCAACGTGATCGGCACGTCGCACGCGGCGGAGATCCTCGCGGCTGTGGAGGAATGACGCCCACCACGCCCAGCATCCCTGTGTCCGCCGCGCCCGGCCCCGCCGCCCGGTCCGCGTCCGTGCCCGCGGCTACGGGCGTCATCGTGCGCCGCGCCCGCCCGGCGGACGTGCCGCAGATCCGCCGGCTGACCACCCCATATGAGCAGCAGGGTCGTCTCGTCGCGAAGGCGTCGGTGGCCTATTTCGAGTCGATTCCGGACTTCGTCGTGGCCGTGGACGGCGCGCGCGTGGTCGGTTGCGGCGCCCTCCACATCATGTGGGAGGACCTGGCCGAGATCCGCACGCTCGCCGTGGCCCCGGAGTATCAGCACCTCGGGATCGGGCACCGCATTATGACGCGGTTGTTGTCCACGGCCTGCCTGTTGCGCCTGCGCCGCGTGTTCTGCCTGACGTTCGAGACGGAGTTCTTCGCCTCCCACGGCTTCCGGCCCATCCAGGGCACGCCCGTGACGCCGCCCGTCTATGCCGAGTTGATGCGTTCCCACGATGACGGCATCGCCGAGTTCCTCGACCTGGCCCGCGTCAAGCCGAACACGCTCGGCAACACGCGCATGCTGCTGACTCTCGGCGAGCCCCAGGGCGACAAGCAGGACAGGTAAAGTGGAGCGCTTGTGACAGGGGACAGGCCGGCGGTGCGGCACATCACGATCAGCGGCGACCTCGGCAGCGGCAAGAGCTCGGCCGCCCAGGCGCTCGCCGAGCGGCTCGGTTTCGAGACGCTGTCCACGGGCGCGCTGCAGCGCCGCATGGCGGCCAGCCATGGCCTCAGCACGTTGGACGTCAACCACCTGGCGGAGAAGGACTTGTCGATCGACGACAAGATCGACGGCACCACGGTCCGCGTGGCCCGGGAGGCCACGGCCCCGATCGTGTTCGATTCGCGCATGGCGTGGCATTTCGTGCCCGGTGCGCTGAAGGTCCGGCTCGTCGTCGACCCGTTCCAGGCCGCCCAGCGCGTGTACGGCCGCGAGGGGCAGGCGGCGGAGTCGTACGCCTCGCTGACCGAGTCGCTGCACGGGATCGTCGAACGGGCGCGCAGCGAGTCGCGCCGGTTCCTCGGCCGGTACGGCGTCGATGTCGCCGCGCTCCACAACTTCGACCTAGTGGTCGACACCTCGGCGCTGCCCGTCGAGGGCGTGGTGGACCGTGTCGCCCGCACGTATGAGCGGCTCGTCGGGCCGGAGTGGTCGTCTTCCGCGGCCGATGCCGGGCCGTGCCCGGAGCTGTGGCTGTCGCCCAGCAGCGTGGTTCCCTTGTTCGCCGCGGCCGATGCCGGTGGGGCGCCTTCCGGGGAGGCGTCCGATGCCGGCCCGGTCGTCGTGGTGTATGACCGTCCGTTCTTCTTCGGCATCGGCGGCCGGGCGGCGCTGTGCGCCGCGCTCGCCTCCGGCGAGCCCGTGGTGCGGGCGCGCCTGGCGGCGGAGACGGAGGCGACTTCCGCCG
>JAISIU010000220.1 GCA_031261885.1 Bifidobacteriaceae bacterium | reverse complement strand
ATGCCGCCCACCAGCGACCCGAGCGCCGTGCCCAACGAAATGATGAGCGGACCCGCCGCGCCGCCGAAATCCGACATGAAACGCCAAACCGACAAGAACTTGGCCCGGCCATCCACCGGCGCCGCATCCGCCCCCGTCGTCATGATGATGCCCGCGCCGATCCCGTTGCCGATACCGATCAGCGCCGCGATCGCGATCAACGCCCCCAGCGTGTGCGCCACCGGCAGCAACATGATGCCCGCGCCCAGCAACGCCATCGACGGCACGGCCACCCACATGCGGCCCTTCACGTCCATGACCTTGCCCGCCGGATAGAACAGCGCGATGTCGAACAGACCCGAGAGGCCCACCACCGCGCTCGTCATCGACGCGGACAAGCCGATGTGCTCACTCCACAGCGGGACGGCCGCGAACCGGATCGCCCGGATCGCGCCCACCAACAGGACGCCGACGCCGAGCGACGCCAACAAACCGAGGTTGTTGCGCACCAGCCCCCACGTCGTGGCCGAGCTCTTCGCCTGGCCGGCCTCATCCCCGCTCTGGGCGCCGGACGCCACGACATCGGACGCCGGCGGCGGGGGCGGCGGCAGCTCCGGATCCGGGATCACGAGCACGACGATCGCGGACGCGATCGCCATCACGACCGCCAGCCAGTAGATGCCGTGCAGACCGAACTTGTCGATCACCCACGCGCCGATGAACGGCCCAACAAGCATGCCGATGCGCTGCACGCCGCCCATCGTCGAGAACGCGCGAGCCCTCAGATGCGGCGGGGCGATCTCAGTGAGGTAAGCCTGCCGGGCCAGCATGAAGATCGCGTTGATCGCACCGAGCAGGAAGATCGTGACGAGCAGGACCTTCCACGTGCTCGCCAACGCGCACACGACGAGCACGAGCGTCGAGGCGAACGCCCCGAACAGCATCGCCTTGCGGTCGCCGATCTTCGTGGCCAACGAGCCAGCCGGGATGTCGCCCACGATCTGGCCGACGCCGAGCAGCGACACGATGACGCTGGAGATCGCGATCGAGGCGCCGAGCCCATGGGCGTCGAGCGCCAGGACCGCGTTGATTGCGCCGATGCCGATCTCGAACAGGGCCGTGGGCAGGTACACCACCGCGGCGATCTTGCCCCAAGAGACTTGCGGGCCGGCGGTGCGGGGAGCGGGGAAACGGGACATATCACCCCCTATTGTCCTCCAGCCCGGCGTGGTTCGCTGGGCCTGTTGGGCCGGGAGCGCACGATGACGCGGGGCGGGGGCTGTGGGGGAGCGGACGATGGCGGAGGTGGGGGTGGGTGGGGAACGTCGGTGTTCTTGCTGGGTTTCCCGGGTTGTGCGGCTTCGCCGCACGGAGGTGGGGGGAACCGTCGGACGCCCACCGGGCGTCCTCCTCCCGAATCCCCACCATGCCTATACCGCCATTCGAAACGCACTCCCGCCAGAGGCGGGATTGTGTTTCGAGCGGAGGTGGGGGGATTCGAACCCCCGAGGGCTTGCACCCAACACGCTTTCCAAGCGTGCGCCATAGGCCGCTAGGCGACACCTCCAATGGCGTTTGAGCCTCACTGAGGATACCCGACTTTTGCGCCGCGCGCCGCCTGCCCGCGGCCGAGGACCCGGTCAAGCGTTCCATCGGAGTTATCCACATGGGCGCGGGGGAGAAAACGGGGCTGTCCACAGTCCGGCGTTCGAACAGCGCCCGCGGGGCAATCAGGCCGGGAAAGATGGAGGCCATGACGACCAAACCAAAGCGCAGCGCCCCGGCGCCCAAGGCCGCCGGCCAGGACACACTCCGGTGCTTCGGCACCGGGGACCCGCTCTACGAGCACTACCACGACATCGAATGGGGTCATCCGGTCCACGGTGAGGCCGAACTGCTCGAACGCCTCGTGCTCGAAGGCTTCCAGGTCGGTCTCTCGTGGATCCTCATCCTCCGACGGCGCGAGGCCTTCCGTGAGGCGTTCCACGGGTTCGACCCGGCGCGCCTCGCGGAGCTGACCGAGGCGGACATTGACCGGCTGGCCCAAGACCGCGCCATCGTCCGCAACCGGCAGAAGATCACGGCCGCCGTCACCAACGCACGGGCCGTGCTCTCCCTGTGGGAAGCCGGCCGCACGCTGGACCAGCTCATCTGGTCGCACTGTCCGGCCGAGCACCGCCGGCCCCGGACGTTCCGTGACCTCAAATCCCAAAGCCCGGAGTCCACCGCCCTGGCCCGGGATCTGAAGGCCGCCGGCTTCCGATTCATCGGCCCGGTCACGGCCTACGCCACGATGCAGGCCTGTGGTCTGGTCAACGACCACCTGGTGGGCTGCCCCGCCGGCGACGCCCTCGCGGCGTGACGCTGGTTGGAGACCGCGGGCCAGGGTCCGGTAGGGTTGTTCGCGGCTCCCCGCGTGGCGCCATCTCACTGAACTCCCCCAGGGCAGGAATGCAGCAAGGGCAGGTGAGCTCTGACGGGTGCGCGGGGAGTCCTGCTTTTCCCCGCACCCGGGCGGGCGGTACGGGCGTGACCGGGCCGGGCGGTCCACGAGCGAGCCGGTTCCCAGACCACGTGTTCCGCCCGGAAGCGGGCCCGCGGCATCGACTGACTTTCGGCCCGGCCGTTGTGGCCGAGGTGCGCGGGACCGTATCGTGAAACCCGTGAGTCAAGCCTTGTACCGTCGCTACCGGCCGGAGACGTTCCAGGAAGTGATCGGGCAGGAGCACGTCACCGAACCGCTGATGGCGGCGCTACGGACGGGGCGCATCTCCCACGCCTACCTGTTCTCCGGGCCGCGCGGCTGCGGCAAGACCACCTCGGCGCGCATCCTCGCGCGCTGCCTCAACTGCGCGGAGGGACCGACCCCCGAACCGTGCGGCCACTGCGACTCGTGCCGTGAACTGGGACGCGGCGGGAGTGGCTCGCTCGACGTGGTCGAGATCGACGCCGCCTCGCACAACGGCGTCGACGACGCCCGTGACCTGCGCGAACGCGCCGTGTACGCGCCCGCGCGCGACCGCTACAAGATTTTCATCCTCGACGAGGCCCACATGGTCACGCCGCAGGGCTTCAACGCCCTCCTCAAGGTGGTCGAGGAGCCGCCTGAACACATCAAGTTCATCTTCGCGACCACCGAACCTGAAAAGGTCATCCCAACCATCCGGTCCCGCACCCACCACTATCCGTTCCGCCTCGTGCCGCCTGGCGTCATGACGGACTACATGAAAAAGCTCTGCGACGCGGAACACATCGCCGCCGACGACCAGGTGCTGCCGCTCGTGGTCCGCGCCGGCGGCGGCAGCGTCCGCGACACCGAATCGGTGCTCGACCAGCTGATGGCCGGCGCCGAGGAAGGCCGCATCACCTACGACCGCGCCGTCGCCCTGCTCGGCTTCACCCCGGACAAGCTGCTCCGCGACATGGTCGACGCCCTCGTGAGGACCGACGGCGGTGCGGCCTTCCGCGTGGTCGACGCCGTCGTGGAAGCGGGGCAGGACCCGCGCCGGTTCGCGGAAGACCTCGTGGAACGGCTGCGCGACCTCATCGTCGTGGCCGTCACCCCGGACGCCGCCGCCTCCATCCTGCAATCCGCCTCGCCGGACGCCCTGCCCGCCCTCAAACAGCAGGCCGAGGCCCTCGGCCTCGCACGACTGTCGCGGTCGGCCGACGCGGTCGCCGCCGGGCTCGCCGACATGACCGGCGCCACCTCGCCCCGGCTGCAACTGGAGCTCATGATCGCGCGGATGTTCGTCGCGGGCGACGCGCTGGCGCACCCGTCGGGTGCCGCGCCGGTCCCGGCCTCGCCCAACGCCGGCCTCAGGCCCTCCACGAAAGCGCTGCCCGCCGTTGCCCCGGCCGCCGCCGCGCCGCCTGCGCCCGCGTCAGGCCGGGCGTCGTTCAGTTCCCCCGCCGCGCCGACCGCTCCTGCGGCGAGACCCGCGACAGCCGCACCCTCGTCGGTGGCCGCGCCGCAGCAGACACCGGCTCCTGCCGCTCCTGCCGTGCCGGCCGCAGCCCAGCCCGAGAAACCCACACGATCCTCCGCCGCCGCACCGGCGGAAACAGTCGCACCGGAACAAACCGCCGAATCGGTGGCGTCGGTGGCCGCGCCGGCCGGAGCGCCGTCGCCCGCGTCTGGCGGCGCCGCCTCCACCGGCACCGTGATCGCGCGCTGGCACGAGATCGTGACCCGCGTCGGCGAGGTGAAACGCACGCTGCGGTCGCTCGTCGACGGGTATGTCAAAGTCGACCGCCTCGACGGCGACGTCCTGATCATCGGCCTGCCGAGCCAGGGAATCGTCGACAGCTTCAGGCGCCTGGGCGGCGCCGCCGCCCTGGCCCAGGCACTCGGCATGGTGTTCGGCGGCCACTTCCAGGTGGAACCCACCGTTCTCCCCGGCGCACCCACGTCACAGGACCCGGCGGCCCAGAGCGGCCAAACCCCGGGCGCGGCCGCTGGCCCCGACGCCGCGGCGCTGCCCCCTTTTCCTGAACACGCCCCGGCGGGCAGCAAACCTGCGCCCACACCGGCGTCCCCACCCGCCGCGATCCCACCCCACCCGGCCACACCGTTCCCGGAACCTGGCAGCGTGGCCGACGCTCCGGCATCGGCCACGGACGGCTGGACCATACCGGGAGTGGCATCCCGCACCGTCACCCCACCCAAACCGCTGCTTCCGTCCAAAGGCGCCGTTCGCCCCGGCCGGCCGGACTGGGCCAGCGCCGCGAACGGCGCGCCCAGCGGCGACGCGATCCAAGACGGCGCGGAGGACGAGACCGGCGGCGCGTCGCTCGACGACATGGACGCCGAAGAAGCCGGCCTGTTGGGCGCCGGGCTCGTGCTGCGCGAATTCGGCGGCGAGATCATCTCCGAACGCTCCACCACGGACGACGCCTAACGGCTTAAGCCCTTGACCCCTGACCCTGACCCCCTGACATGGCAGGCAGCGGCTCGGCACACGGGCGGTGCAGGCGTTAGGGTTGTCCAACGTGTATGAAGGAGCGGTCCAGGACCTGATCGAACGGTTTGGGCTGCTGCCCGGGATCGGCCCCAAGAG
>JAISIU010000172.1 GCA_031261885.1 Bifidobacteriaceae bacterium | reverse complement strand
CCACGACGCTAACAGCCGGCAGCTCGTTGAACAGCTCCGCCAACGCATCATCCGCGAGCCGCTGCACGTACTGCCTCATGGTCAACACTGTATCAGACGCGCTGACCTGCGCGTTCCCGCTTTGCCGGGCCTTTCATTCCCGCTTTACCGCCACTTTCGTTCCCGCTTTACCGCAGCCCTTGTTCCCGTTTTACACCACGCCCGCATCCCGATCCCGCCTGCCAGCGGCCGCCGGCACGCCCTTTATGAGGCCCGTTGGGCGCACACTACCGGGGAGGTTTGGGAGGTGGTGCCATCCGCGTGGACGATCTGCACGGCGATGCACGGCGCCGGCTCTGACGCCGGGAACGTCACCGCCGGGCCCTCCACCTGCCGGTACGCCGGGGTGGCCTGTGTCTGGTCAATGTAGGCGTACACGTCGCCCGTCTGAGGATCCGGATTGGTCCACGTGAACGTCGTCGAGCCGTCCGCGGCCCTGGTCCACTGCAGGTGGGTGGGCGCGGCCTGTTCGTCGACCTCGGGGTTCTGAGGCGTGGCATCGGCGGAGGTGGAGACCGAGGCGGTCGGGCTCGGCTTGGTGCCCGGCGTCCCGTGATGGGCCAGCGCCCACACGGCCGCCACGATCGCCACGCACACCACGAGCCCCGCGACGATGACGCCGATCAGGCCGCCGCGCCGCCTGCCCCCCGCGGTCGTCACGGTCGGTCCCCCGGCGGGCACCGGCACACCCGGCAGGCGCACCGCGCTCAGCCGTGTCGCGTCCTGGTCCAGCGTGTCCCCGGCCAACGCCGCCCCGGCGCCCCGCCCACGCGGCACCCCAGGCACCCCGGGAACCGCCGGTCCGGCTGCGGCCGCCGGCGCGACGGGGGCCACCGGGGCGACAGGCGCCGCCGGTGCGAGCGGCGCCACGTCCACACCGGCCGCCACCGCGGCCGCCGCGCCGCCAGAAGTGGACGCCACGGGACGTTTCCGCACCGCGATCGTCGTGTCACCCGTCGCCTGACCGAACGGTCCGACATCGGACATTCTGAGCGGAAGCGGACCGGCCCCGCCGGGCGACGTTTCCGCCCCACCCGGCTGCCCGGCATCGGGCACCGTCCCGGACCCGGCCGCGCCGGCCAGGCCGGCCAGACCCGACAGGCCGGACAGTCCGGCGATCACGCCCGCGTCATCCGCGGACGGCTCCCCCAGCCCGGCCGCCAGCGGGACGGCCGGCGCCGCGCCCGCCAGCTGCGCCAGCACGCGGCCGAACGCCATCGCCGACGGGTAACGCTGCCCCGGATCCCGGTCCATGGCCTTGGCCAGCACCTCTTCGAGGCCCGGCGGCAGGTCGGTACGCCCAATGGGCGGCAACTGGGCGCGCAACGTGCGGGCCAGGACCTCCGCCTCCGTGCCGCCGCCGCCCGGCACCTGGAACGGAGCGCGGCGGGCCAGCGCCGTGTAGAGCGACGCGGCCAACGAGTACACGTCCGAGAGCGGCGTGGCGCCCTTGTCCTCGAGGATCTCCGGCGCCGCCCACGGGATGGACAGCCCGGCCGGCTCCCCCGCGGCCGCCGCGATCCCGCAGGCCAGGCCGAAATCGGCCAACCGGGCCGCACCCGAGGTGGTCGAAAGGATGTTGGACGGTTTGACGTCGCGGTGCACGAACCCGGCGCCGTGCAGCCGCTCCAACGCGCCGGCCATCTGCGCCCCGATCGACAGGACGTGCCTGACCTCGAGCGCGCGCGCCTGGTATTGGGCCGCCAGCGTGGGACCGCCGCAGTATTCCATGACCACGCACATGCGGCCGTCCGGCAGCAGTTGCGCCAGGTAGACCTGGACGATGCCGGCCTCCCCCGCGACGCGCGCCATGATGTCCGCCTCCGCGGCCAGCCGGGTCGCGGTGTCGCGGCCGCCCGTCAGCGTGGAGACCTTGACGGCGACGGGGCGGCGCGGCGTCAGCTGGGTGTAGAGGAAGACGTCGGCGTGGCCGCCGAGCCCGATGACGGGGCCGGGCTGGAAGCCGTCGAGAACCGGCGGGGGGCCGGCCTGGCGCCAGCGGCCCGCGACCGGGGCGGGGTCGCGCGTCGGGGTGGGCGATGACGGAACCGGCGTCAGCGGCGGAACGCTCATGGTTGGTCGATGGCGCGCGGCGGGTAGGCCAGTTGCGCGATCTCGTGGCCGCGGTCGCGCGAGACGACCTGGACGCGGCCGGGCACGGAGAACATCGGCCGGACACGGCCCACGAGCTGGCCCTCCTCCGGGTTGCCGGACAGGAGCAGTGCGGTGGCGGACAGGTCCGTCATGCGTTGGATCACCGGGTCGTAGGCGGCACGGGAGGCGCCGCCGGAACGGCGGGTCAGCACGATGTGGAGGCCGACGTCCGCGGCCTGGGCCATGACGGGCGCGATCTCCGCGATCGGGTTGCCGGCGGACGTGGCGACCAGGTCGTAGTCGTCCACCAGGATGTAGGCCTCCGAGCCCTTCCACCAGGACCGTTCCCTGAGCTGTTCGGCCGTCACGTCCGGGCCGGGCAGGCGGCTCTTGAACAGCGTCAGCAGGTCGCCGAACGCCTCCATGGCCGCGTCGTGGGTGGTCAGGTAGCTGAGCAGGTGGGACTCCGGGATGTCGCCGAGCAGCGAACGCCGGTAGTCGACGGCGATGATCTTCGCCTCGGCCGGCGTGTAGAGCCGGGCCACCTCCAGGGCCACGGCGCGCAGCAGGGAGGACTTGCCGGAACCGGAGTCGCCGTAGCAGTAGACGTGCGGTTCGGTGAGGGGGTCGATGCCGAATGGCCGCATCGACTTCTCCTCGAGTCCCAGCAGGATCCGGTGGTCTTCGGGGTCCGCCTGGGCGCGGAGGTCGTCGAGGGAGAAGTTCGTGGGCAGCAGCTGCAGCTTGGGGCCGCGCTTGCCCGTCCATGCCTCGTTCACGCGTTTGACGAGGTTCTCCACGCCGTCGGACAGGTCCTCGACCGACTGGGAGCCGTCGATGCGCGGCAGTGCCGTCAGCATGTGGTGTTTGCTCGGCGTGATGCCACGGCCCGGCATGCCCTTCGGCACGTTACCGGCCGCCTTGCGGTCCAGCTCCGAGTCGGTCGGGTCGCCGAGGCGCAGCTCCAGGCGGGTGCCGATCATGTCCTTGATCGCGGCGCGGATCTCCAGCCAGCGGGCGGCCGTCAGCACGATGTGGATGCCGTAGGTCAGGCCGCGGGATGCGATGTCGGAGACGGTCGGCTCCAGTTCCTCGAACTCGGTCTTGAAGCTGCCCCAGCCGTCGATGACGAGGAAGATGTCGCCGTAGCCGTCGTCGGTCTGGCCCTGGGCGCGGCGCCGGCGGTACGTCTCGATCGAGTCGATCGAGTTGTCGCGGAAGAAGGTCTCGCGCCCGTTCAGGATGCCGTTGACCTCGGCGATGGTGCGGCGGACAGCCTCCGCCTCGGTGCGCATCGCGACGCCGGAGACGTGGGCCATGTCCTTGAGGCCCGTGAACGTGCCGCCGCCGAAGTCGAGGACGTAGATCTGGACCTCGAGCGGCGTGTGCGTGAGCGCCAGGCCGGTCACGAGCGTGCGGACGGCCGTCGACTTGCCGGTGCGCGGGCCGCCGGCGATCGCCATGTGCCCGGCCGCGCCGTCGAGGTTGACGACGAGGTTTTCCCGTCGCTGTTCCAGCGGGCGGTCCACGATGCCCATCGGGATCGTCATGCCGCCCGCGGCGCGCCAGCTCTTCGACACGAGGCCGAGCTCTTCGTCGACCTCGAGGTCCGGCATCAGCGACCCGATCGGGTCGGGGATCTCCAACGGCGGCAGCCAGACGGGGTGGGCCGGCGGACCCTGGTGCATCATCTTCTGGACCGCGAGCTCGAAGGTGGAGAGACGGCTGGCCGGTTCCTCCGGCTCGACGGGCTTGACCTCGACCTCGGGTTCGGCGGCCGCCTCCGCCTCACGGGCCGCGACCGGCGCGGCCGTGAACGGTTCGACCCGGACGCGGCCGGGCCCCGCACCGGCATCGGCCGTGTGGGTCCGCCGCCGCGCCGGCGGTGGGCCGGACACGTAGGCGGCCCGGAAGCGGATCATCGTCGTGGTGTCCGGTTTGAGGTAGCCGGACCCGGGGATGGGCGGCAGTTCGTAGGCGTCGGGGACGCCGAGCACCGTGCGCGACTCGGCCGCGGAGAAGGTACGCAGGCCGATCCGGTAGGACAGGTGGGAGTCGAGGCCGCGCAGCTTGCCCTCTTCGAGGCGTTGCGAGCTCAGGAGCAGGTGGACGTGCAGGGAGCGGCCCAGGCGGCCGATCTCGACGAACGTGTCGACGAACTCGGGCTTGGCGCTGAGCAGCTCGGAGAACTCGTCGGCGACGATCAACAGGTCGGGCAGCGGTTCCAGGTCCGGGCGGTCCGTGAGGCGGGCCTTCTCGTATTCGGTCACGTTGACGAAGTTGCCGGCGGAGCGCAGGAGTTCCTGGCGGCGGACCATTTCGCCGTGCAGGGCGTCCTGCATACGGTCGACGAGGGACAGCTCGTTCTCGAGGTTCGTGATGATCGCGGAGACGTGCGGCATGCCCTCCATCGGGGCGAAGGTCGCGCCACCCTTGAAGTCGATCAGCACGAAGTTCAGCTGTTCCGAGGAGTGGGTCAGGGCCAGGGCCAGCACGAGGGTGCGCAGCACCTCGGACTTGCCGGAGCCCGTCGCGCCGATGATGAGGCCGTGCGGGCCCATGCCCTGTTGGGCGGATTCCTTGATGTCGAGGTAGACGCGCCGGCCCTCCGGCGAGAGGCCGATCGGGACGCGTAGGCGGTCGCGCGCCAGCCGCGGTTTCCATGCCTTGCGGATGTCGATGTCGCGGATGTCGGGCAGGCCCAGCAGGTCGGTGATCTCGGCCGAGGCGACGTGGTCGGAGCCGGCGCCGGCCGCGTCCTTGGCGGCGGCACTGTTCAGCGGGGCGAGGCGGCGGGCGGCGGCTTCCGCCTCGACGATCGAGACGCCGTCCGGGACCACGGCCTGGTCCTGGCCGCTGAGGTTCGTCATCGACATGAGCCAGCGCGGTTTCTTCGCGCCGGCCTGGGCGGCGCCGGGGGCTTGGCCCACGGTGAAGCGCAGCACGTTCGGCGAGGCCAGCGTGTCCCACCGGGTCGGCAGGTCGAGGATCGTGACGGCCATGACGCCCTCGTCGCCGGCCAGCGCGTGGCCCGGTGGCAGTTCGACGCCGTCGGTCACGAGCAGCAGGTGCGGCGCCGTGTCCCCCACCTGGGAGGGCCCGAACCGGGGGCGGTCCTTGAGGCCTTCGGGGAGCATGTCCTCGAGCTCCGCGAAAACGGGCGCGATCATGCGGGCCGGGCCCACGCCGTCGTTGACGCGCGTGGATTGGGCGTGTGGCAGCCACTTGACCCATTCCCATTCCTTGATGACGTCCTCGGAGGCGAGCACCGCGATTTGGAGGTCGTCCGGCGAGTGCCAGGTGGCGGCCTGCAGCACGAGGGCGCGGGCCAGGGCGCGGGCCGGCGCCTCGGCGCCGACGGCCTCGACGCGGTAGTAGCCGCGCAGGTTGATGCACAACGGCAGATCGCGCTGCTGGCGGTGGGTCACGACGAAGCGGTGGGCGGCGGAAGCGGCGACCGGGTCGAGCCGGGCCAGCGTGGAGACGTCGGGTTCGACGACGTCGAGCGCCAACGGTTGGTCGGCCAGCCCGGCGCGCACCACGAGGAAGTCGTCGTCGGCCGGGCCGCGTTCCCAGACACGGGAGCGCTCTTCGGCGACATGCACCAGGGCCGATGGCGGCGGCGATTCCCAGAACATCGAGTCGTGTTGTTGCTGGGCGGCCTGCCGGATGGTCTTGCGGGAGTCCGCCAGGTAGGCGAGGTATTCGCGGCGCGCGGCCATGGTCTGGTTGACGCGTTGGGAGCGTTGCCGCCAGCCGTTGACGCCGACGAACCCGAGGGAGGAGAACAGGAACATCGCGCCGGTCACGTAGCTCATGGGGTTGGTTCTCCCCATGAAAATGACCATGACGATTGAGCCGAGCGAGCCGAGCATCGGCATGAGCTGCATGAGCATGCCGCCCGAGGAGTCCTGTCCGGGCAGTTCCGGCGGCGGTTCGAGGTCGAGCCGGCCCGACGGCATGGACGGTCCCGGCACGCGGGTCGAGATCGATGGCAAAGCGGCTGGTGACATCGGTTACCCCTGGCTCCCTCTCTGCGCTTGCGCGACGAACGTGCGGTCCCCGAGCCGGACGGTGACGCCGTGGGGGACGGTCACGGTCTCGCCGGCCGGCAGCAGGCGTTCCGTGCCGTCCGCGCGCACGATGGCGGTCCCGTTCGTCGAGCCGAGATCCGTCACCTTCAGTTCGTTCTGGGCCAGTTCGAGCCGGGCGTGGTTCTTTGAGACGGTCTTGTCCGGATCCTGGACGCGGACGAGTTGGGAGGCCTCGCCGGCGGCCGGAACGGGGGCGCGGCCGACGACGGCGATGCCGGGTCCGGTGAGACGCACCCGTTGGCCCGTGTCGAAAATCAGCGTGATGGCGCCGGGCTGGGCGGGCGCGGCCAGGGGCTTGGCGCGGGTCGGGGCGTAGTCGTCCGTGCCCTGGCCCGGCAGTTGCGGCGCCGTGTCCGATGCCGGAACGGCCGCCTGGGCGGGGCCGCGGACGTGGGCGACGTCCCCCGGTGTGGCGGGGGGTTCGCCCGTGGCGCCCCAACGGGACAGGCCGGCCTCGAGCCCGGTGGCGACCGGGGCCGCCGAGAAGTCCGCCCGGCTGCCGCCGCCGCCCGGCTCCGTGACCGTGGGCGAGCGGAAGGCCCCGGCCGGGGCGCTGGCCTGGCCGGCGGGGCCGACGGCACGTTCGACCGGGACGGCGCCGACGCGGCGTCCCGCCATGACGCGCGTGCCCGTGGCCCGGTCCACGAGGGCGCGCCGTTCGTGGCGCGAGTCCCACAGGCCGGAGACCGCGAGCAGCCACGGCCCGATCCCGATCACGCAGCTGAGCAGCGTGATGCCCCATCTGGCCAGCACGCGGGCGCCGCCCGGGGCGCTCGGCGTGGCGGCGCGCGTGGTGCGCAACCCGGCGACGAAGTTGCCGGGCGTCAGGCCCGTGCGGGCCTGCCAGATGAGGTCGACCACGGCGAGGTCGAGCGCCAGGGCGATGCCCAGCGCGATCGAGGACAGGTAGAAGCCGATGGCGAACAGGCCCGCGAGCGCGACGAGGTCCAATGTCACGGCGCCGAACCGCAAACCGGCCGAGGCAGGACGGGCCGGGCCGAACGGCGCCGGCAGGCCGGTGCCCGCCGCGCCGCCCGCGCGGCGGCGCAGCTGCTGGAACTGTTGGCTCGATTGTGAGACCGGGGAGACGTACCCGGCGGGCGCGCCGGGCGGCGCCGCGACGAGCGCGGGCACGGCGCCCGGGTAGCCCGGGTAGTAGGCGGCCGGGCTGGCGAGGGCCGGGCCCGGCTGGCCGGACGGCATCGGCGGCGCGGCCTGGGGCACGGCCATGCCGGGCACCACGGGGGCAGCGGGCTGGTACTGCGGGTATCCCGCGGGACCGGGCGCCGGGTAGTTGGGCCAAGGCTCACTCATGACATCACCGTCCTCAACGTGTCGAGAAGGCCGGCGCCGACCAGACAGATCGGCAGGGCCGTGGCCGTCATGATGGCCTCGATGATGTCGCCGACCCGGCTCCAGGCGACCGAGCGGGCGCCACCCCGGAGGATCAGCGCCGCGATGAAGGCGACGGCCGCCACAGCCATGAACGGCACCGCGATGAGCGGGCCGTAGCCGAGCGTGCGGGCCAGCCACCAGGCCAACTCCAGCAGCACGGCCGCGGCCCCCAACCGAGCCACGGTCTTGTCGAGGCGCGAGGAGATGACCCGGGCTCTGAGCGCGAGCGCTCCGGCCACGAAGCCCGCGCCGATCGGTCCCGTGATGCGCGTGACGAGGCCGCCCGGCACGCCGGCCAACATGATCGCGCCGCCCACGGCCGCCGCCACCGCGAGGACCACGCCGCCCATGTCGCTGCGCATCGTGGCGCGCTTCAACAGGGCCGCGATGGCCCGGGGCCGCAGCGGGCGCGGGCTGCCTGTGAGGTGTCCGCGCACGGACCATTGGCTCGTGGCGTTGGCCTGGAGGTCGACGAGCTGTTCGGTGGGGACCGCAAGGCCCGTGGACGGCAGCACGCGCAGTAGTAAAGGAGTCAGGCCCACCATGATCCCGCCGCCGATGGCCGCCGGCCAGCCGAGGAACGGACCCGGGGCGAACGCCACCGCCGCACCCGCGAAGGCGACGAACAACGGACCGCCCACGCTGCGGGCGGCCTGGGCCGGCACCGCCCACATGACCGCACCGGTCAGCGCCGCGACCACGGCCAGCACGAGCCAGGCGATGAGCCCGCCGGGGCGCGTGGCGCCCGCGCCGGCCGCCACCAGGTACCAGGCGCCGGCGATCGCGACGGCCGCGCAGGCGAGCGCCGCGACGCCCCACCCGGCCGGCCGGGGCACGGGACCGGCCCCGACGGCATCGGACTCTTGGCGAGCGCCGCCATCGGGCACGGTTCGGGAGAGATCGGTTTGGCGGTCGCGTTCGGAGATGACGGTGGGCCGGGAGGTGAGGTCGACGAGCGCGAACAGCTCACCGTCGTCAAGGTCGCCCGCTGGGACCGCGACGTCCGTGCGGCGGCCCTGGGAATCGAGGACCACGGTGCGGATCCCGTCCACCTCGGCGCCCATCGCGGATAGGGCGACGGCGAGGGGTGTGCCCTGGTCCACGGCGATGTCGCGCTGGCCATCGCGCGCTCGAATCGCCAGGTGACGCTGGGCTTCCACGGGTTGGGGGTCCTTTCGGAGGGGCGGCCCCGGGCCAGGCGCGGCGGGGGCGAGGTTTTCCGTGAGGCGGTTTCATGGCCCGGGCGGCGCGCACCGCCACCCGCACCGGGAAACACGTGCTACAAGGTTACCGCTCCCAGCCCCCGGGCCCCACGCCACGTAATTCGGAGCTTCTGGCCCGGTCGCCATTGGTCTTGTCGAGCGTTTCGGCTGTTCCCCCCGAGCCCCACCCCCCGAGCCCCACGCGCTTGTCGAGCGTTTCGGCTGTTTCCCCCGAGCTTGTCGAGCCTCATGGTCGTTAACCCGTACGCGTTAGAACCATCAGGCTCGACAAGCCCCCGCACAACCACCATCAGGCTCGACAAGCCCTTCCCCCACCGCGGGCGGGACGGCCGTCATCGCCCATGTGCGCCGGCTCCGCACCAAACTTTCACGCGCCGATGGAGCGGGACGCTGGCCTTCGCGTGCCGCGTGAGGCACCATAGGCGGGTGCGTCGACGTCATCGGCACCCGGTGGTGCGCGGAATCTGCTGGACCGTTGTTGGGCTGGTCGTGGCCGCCGCCGTCGTGGTGGGCGGCCTGAACGCGCTCGTGTGCGGCACCACGAAGCGGTCGATTGTCTCGGCGGCGGACGCGGCCAAGGTCCCGGCGGATGCGATCCTCGTGCTGGGCGCCGGGATCGTCGGCACGCAGCCCTCGCCGATGCTGGCGTCCCGGCTCGACACCGCGATCGACCTGTATCGGCGCGGCGCCGCGCCCGTGCTCCTGATGAGCGGCGACAACTCCACACCCGCCTACTCCGAGGTGGACGTCATGGAGCGGTACGCCGTCGCCAAGGGCGTGCCGAAGGGCGACATCTACCTGGACCACGCCGGGTTCTCCACGTACGAGTCCGCCTACCGCGCCGAAGCCGTGTTCAAGGCGAAGCGCGTCATCGTCGTGACGCAGCGCTACCACCTGTACCGGGCGTTGTGGGACGCCAAGCACCTGGGCCTCGCCGCCGTGGGCCTGGCGGCCGCGCCGCACAACGACGCGACGCAGCGGCGCCGCGACCTGCGCGAGGCCGCGGCCCGGGTCAAGGATCCGTTCTGCGTGTGGACCCACCGCAAGCCGACGTTCCTGGGCCCGGTGATCCGCCTGGTCCCCGGCGACGCCCCGACCGGCCCC
>JAISIU010000142.1 GCA_031261885.1 Bifidobacteriaceae bacterium | reverse complement strand
GAGCAGCGGGCCAAGGCCCGCGGCCGCGCCAAGAAGGAGGAACAAGCCGCCAAATGACCGCGCCCGCCCCCAACAATCCCGCGCGTTATCCCGCCCCAGGCGGTCCCGGTGTGTCCGGTACCCAGGGCGCGGCCGGGTATGGTGCTGTGCCCGATGTCGGCCGGCCCGGTCCGGGCGGCGCGGTTCCGTTGGGGGTGTCTTCCGTGCCGATGGGCGCGCCGCCTGCCATGGGTGGCCCGGCCGGTGCGGGGGTGCCCGATGCCGGGTGGTCCGGTCCGGTTGGCGGGTCGCCGCAGGGCGCGTACCCCGGTGGGGGAGTGGTCGCCGGCGCGGTGCCGCCGGTGGTTTCCTCGGTTCCAAACGTTGGCCCGGCCGCGGGCGCGGGTGTGCCTGGGCCTATGCGGTCGTCCGTGCCCGCTGGCGGGTCTGGCGGGCCAGCGCTCGCGAAGACGCCCGGCAAGGGCGCGCCCAAGGCGCTGAAGTTCGTGTTGGCGCTGGTCGGCGGGTTGGTGCTCGGCCTGATCGGCACGTTCCAGTACAACGCCGTGCTCACCGTCGGGCCGTGGAAGTACGCGCCCGTCGGGTTGATCATCGCGCTGCTGGCCACCACGGCGTGGGGCGTGTTCCTCAGGGCGTGGTCCGGCATCGGCGGTGTCGCGCTTGACATCGTGGGCCTGTTCGTCTCGACCCAGTTGGTGGCCTCGTGGGCTCCGGGCGGCGACGTCGTGATGCCGGCCGGCAGCACGGGGCAGGCCGTGATCGGCTACGTGTGGGTGTGGGGCGCGGAGGTCCTGCCGCTGATCGTCTGTTTCCTGCCCCCCAGCTGGTTCCGCCCCCGCCTGTCGCATCCGAAGACGCCCGTGGCCTCTGGCCCTGCTCCCGCGATGCCGCCGGCTGCTCCCGGTCCCGCTGGCGCTGTCCCTGCCGTGGCGGAAACTCAGGCTGGGTCCATGGCCAGGCGGGCCGCTCTGGCCGGCGATACCCGCCCGCCGCTGGCGTCCCCGGCCCGCCCCGCCGCACCCACGCCGTCGGCCCCGCTAACCACGGACCAGCCCGGCAACACCTCGGCCCTCTCCTGACCTTTGTGGCCAGCGGGCCATGACTGAGGACGGGAATCGCAGGGGAAGGCGTCATGGCAAAGACTCTGAAGGAGCTGGACCAGCTACGGCTAGTGGACCCCGCCGCTCTAGCAGCGGAAGTGGCGCGTCTCCGCGCGTACGAGCGCTCTAAGCAGCTGCGTCGGCGCCGGCCTCGCCGGGGGAGAGCACAGTAAGTCCCAGGGACCGGGCGGCGTCGGCCATGCGGTGGTCGTAGGTGACTACGGCGTCGAGGTCGTCCTCAAGGGTGAGTGCTGTGGCGAGGTGAATCGCGTCGAGGGTTCGTAGCACGGTGGGTGGCAAGTCGGCCGCGCTGCTGAGGATGCTGTCGGTGACGTTGATTAGATCGAGTTCCTTGAGCAGGGTGCGGGCGTCGGCTGTTGCCTGGGCGTCCTTCTTGGACGCCGTCCTGATCAGCTCCGTCTTGAGGAGCATGCTGGAGACTGCGGCGTGCCGTGTGTCCTCCCAGAGCACCTGGAAAGCCGGGGTTTCGGGTTCTTCGATGACGTGCTTGATCAGTGCGGAGGTGTCGAAGTAGTAAGTCATCTCTTAGTACCGCTCCGCCTCGCGCATCTCCCTCAAGATGTCGCTCAGTGAAGGCCCACCCGGGTTTGGCCGTGGCCGTGGGGCGTTGAGCCGCGATTCCGTGGCCGGGGTCAGCTGGCCGGCGGCGATCATTTGCTCGCGCCGGCTGGCCATGGGTTTGGTGATTTGCGCGACCGTCTCACCGCGCATCGTCACGAGGACGGTTTCCCCAGCACGAGCCCGCTCAATGGCTGCCCGGGGGTTCTGCCGCAGCTCTCGCATGCCCACTCGCATCGTCATGGTCTACATTGTAGACCAATGCCTGTGCTTTGGCGCCGTCCCGTGGGGTCTGTCTCGTTAATGGTGGGTGGGGTTGGCGGTTGGTTGGTTAGTCCTCGGCGGGGTCGAGGGAGTCGCTTGGTCCCGCGTGCGGAGCGAGGCGGGTGGGTGATAGTGGGCCGAGGCGGCGGATCAGGGCGGGGAACGGGAGCACGTTGACGCTGCTTGTTGCCTGTGGCGTATCGGCGCTGGCGTGGAGGAGGCGGCAGTGGTTGGCGCCGTGGGCAGGGCGAGCTGGGAGGATACGGGGCGGGTGGAGAGATGGGGTTAGACGATGACGCGGTGGATGGGTGGCTCAGCGTGGATGCGGGAGGGCCAGCGTCGCGGCGAGGTCGCGGAGAGTGGCTACCAGCGTGAGGAGCTCAGTGACGGTTCGTGCGAAGCCGAGCTTTTCGTAGAAGACGGTGACGGACTCGTTCGCGGCGTTGACGATCATGGCCCGGATCCCGATGGCTTCTGCGGCCACCACGGTGCGGCTCACGGCATCGGCGACGAGCCAGGAACCGATGCCCTGCCGTTGCCAGCTGGTAGCGACCGCCAAGCGGGCTAACACCACCGTGGGGATCGGCTCCGGCATATTGCGGCGCACACGACCTGGCGCATTCCGCTGCGTCATGGAGCCGGCGGCTAGCGCGAAGTAGCCGGCGATCTGACCGTTATCGTCCAAGGACACGAACGTGCGCGTGGCTCCTGAACACTGGTTACGCCATGCCCGAGTCTTCAGCCAAATCTCGGACCCGATCTCGCCGCACTCGAAGTCCTCC
>JAISIU010000095.1 GCA_031261885.1 Bifidobacteriaceae bacterium | reverse complement strand
ACCATGTCGCGTCGGAGTCGACGCAATCGTCGATCACCTCTGTTGTGATCCGGGCCTCGACGGCCAGTGCCCAGCGACGGATCGTGGACAGCGTCGGTTTGGCGTCGGAGTGCTCTAGTTGGGCGACGGTTGGTTGCGACACTCCCATGCGTCGCGCCACCTCGGCTTGCGTGAGGCCGTGCGTGGTTCGGAACGCGATCAGGCTTTGAAGCAGGTGCTCGTGGTCTTCCGCCAGCGCGTCGGCGCGCTGTTCGATGCGTTCTTCTGACTCTTCCGTCATAGGTTTTAACTTATAGAAATCTCACCGCGTGGGCAAGTCCGCGTCCTATGAGCGGCGAAGGGCGTTTCCGATGCCCCAGTTGGTGGGACGTCCCTCGTGGTAGAGGCGCTCGGCCTTGAGGATTTCCGCGTCCTGCTCTTCACGGATTCGGTGATGGCTGGCCGGGATGAGGGCTTTCTCATGGGCGTGGAGGCCGATCGCCACAACGCCGAGGTTGAGCGGTTCGCAGTGCAGGAGTCGCACGCACACGTCGTGTCCGTGGCCGCCGTCGCCTGCGGCGGCTGGCTCCATGACTCGGATGTGCTGCCATCGGATCTCGAAGAGTGGCGCCGATGGATGGTCGTTGATGCTCTTGACCTGTTCGATGGGTTTGAGCCGGCCCTGACTGGCCGTGATGAGCCTGCGCTTGAACTCGCTGCGGGCCGACGCCTTGAGGTAGGGGTTCCAGGTTCGGCCGGGCAGATCGATCGCGTGCATCAGGGCGTTGATCGCTGCTTCGATGTGCCGGGAGTCCGTGCAGCCGTACCAGTAGAAGTCGACGGGGACGCCCAGGGAGCAGTTCGATGTCCGGTTGGTGAAGGCCACGCGATGAGCCTAGACCGGGACCAGCCGATTGGAGGCCTCCCGGGATGTGGGGCGTCCGATGCCGGTCCTCGCCCGGGTGGGGAGCTCGCGGTGGGGCTTGGCCCACCCGGGCGGGACATGGCTGGGCCGGTTCGACTATTTGATAGTCAGTGTGAGTTTCGTGGTCTTGCCGCCGGCCTTGACCTTGAGCGTGACCTTGCCTTTGCCGACGGCGTAAAGCAGTCCGTAGCGGTTGATGGTGGTCTTCTTCGCGCTCTTGGTGCCCTTGACCGAGTAGGTGGGCGTCACGGCCAGCGCCGTGACGGGCGAAACCTTCACGCCCACCCAATAGGGGCGCCCGGCCTTGAGGGTCTTGCCTTTGGGCAGGCCCGTGACCTTGATCTTCTGCACATGGCTTTGGGTGGGTCGCTTCTTGACCACGGTGATCTTGACGGCAGTCCTCTTCGCGCCGGAGGTGATCGTGATCGTGGCCTTGCCCGGTTTGAGGGCCTTGACCTTTCCGGTTTGGTTCACGGTGGCGACCTTCGGCGCGCTCGAGCGGTAGGTCACGGCGGTGGGATAGCCGTCGGCGTCGAACCCGGAGGCGAGGACCTTGTAGGCGTGCCCCTTGAGCAGCGTGACCCGGTTGATCGCGGCCTTGACTTTGACCGCGGGGTCAGTCGAGACGGTCGTGCCGCCGCCACCGCCGGTCCCGTCGTCCGAGCCGCCATCGGACGGGAACCAGCCAGGCTCTTCCTCGCCACCAGCGGCACAGGCCGATGCCTTCGGCTCCAGGGCGATGTTCTCGACGGTGTCGCCGGTCACCGTGAAGGGACCGATATCCGTCGTCGGGAACGTTCCGGAGAAGTCTTCGACATGGATTCGGAACGTGTCGGTTTGAGGCACGAGGGGGCGCTGCCAGTCGGCGTGGAACTCGTAACGGGGGTTGAACCAGTCGGCCTCTGTGGTGTTAACGGTGTATTGGCCGTCGGCGGTCTCAAGGGTGAGCCGGAGTCGCGCCTGCCCCGACGATGCGATGTTCCATCCCGACGCGCATGGTGCGAAGGTGATATGGCCGGAGAGACGGCCCTTCATCTGGAGGATGGGCGTCATCTGGACGTCTTGGGTGACGTTCTGGTCCTTCAGCTCGAACGTTGGGCTCGTTGACGTGAGGTACTTGTCGTATTGCGAGCTCCTCGCTAGAAGTTTGAACCAACCTGGAGCGACTGGCAGGTTGGTGAGGGTGAACGTGCCGGTTTCATCGGCGTCCGCGTAACCGTACGAGGGAGCAGGCCCATTCGGATCGGCGTCGGCGGCGATGAGCTGAACGGAAGCCGACGCAACGGGTTCGGACGTCTCGGCGTCCGTGACGGTGCCGGAGACGGTCAGCGACTCGGGGACTGCCCTGGTCAGCGCGATGTTCTGCTCAACGCCGCCGGCGTCCAGCGTGAACGGGTCGGTGGTGTGACGGACGTAGGAAGCAGATTCCACGACCAGGTAGTACTGGACCCCGCGGGCCGCGCGGATGTCGGTGAAGGCGAAGGCGCCGGTGCCAGCCCTCTGGTCGGGGTAGGTGGAGCAGCTGGTGGAGGGCGTGTCGCCCGAGCAAGCGAGCGCACTGCCGTCCTCCGCGTACAGATACACGCTGGCGATGGTGACTGGTTCGGAGGTGGCGGCGTCCGTCAGCGTCCCGGTTATGGACGGCGCCGGGTCGATGACCGGTTTCAGGACGATGTCCTTGACGACGTCCGTGACCGAGGGGTCCCAACCGAAATAGTCGGAGCAAGCGAGCGCATAGCCGTCGACATTCACGGAGACGACGTTTGGGGAGCCCGGGTCGTAGCCGAGGCTGAACGCGCCATTGGTGTCGGTCTGGTCGGTGTCGGCCGCGTCGTCGTCGCTGAACCCGCAATAGGAATGGAGGGCGACGGTGACGCCGGAGAGCGCTTGTCCGGTGGTCGCGTCGGTGACGTGCCCGGTGACGGTGCCGGTTTCTGCGGCGCTGGCGGGCGGGGTCCCCGGCCCGGCGATGGGGGCGAGCGCCGCTCCCATTGCCGCGGCTGCGGCGATGGCGGCCACGGCCGCGAGGAGGCGTCTCGGACGGAGGTGGTGGCGCGGCCGCGCCACGCCGGGGGCGGTGTTGGTCGGGCGATGCGTGATGTGGTGCGGCATCTCGTGTGTCCTCCTTCGGGCGGTAGGGACCGTGGCGGGCGGCGACTGCGACGGGGGCCCGGTGGCGTGGGGTGCACGATGCCGGCCCTCGCCCGGGTGGGGGGCTCGCCGTGGGGGTTGGCACCACCCGGGCGAGGAACGACTGGGCTGGTCCGACTATTTGATGGTCAGCTTGAGTTTCGTGGTCTTGCCGCCGGCTTTGACCTTCAGCGTGGCCTTGCCTTTGGTGGGAGCTTTGAGGAAGCCGTACTTGTCGATGCTGGCGCCCGCGCCTTTGACCGAGTAGGCGGGCGTCACGCCCAGGGCCGTTGCCGGGGTGACCTTCACACCCACGGGGTAGAACGTGCCGGCCGTGAGTTTGCCGCCCTTGGGCAGGCCCGTCAGTTTGATCTTCTTGACCTTGGCCTTGGCGGGCTTCTTCTTGACGACCGTGACCGTGACCTTCGTGGTGGCGGTGGCGCCGGAGGCGATCGTGATCGTGGCCTTGCCCGGTTTGAGGGCCTTGACTTTTCCGGCCTGGGTCACGGTGGCGACCTTCGGTGCGCTGGACTTGTAGGACGTGACGGCCATCGGTCCGCCCGTCTGGTCGTAGCCCGAGGCGAGGAGCTTGTAGCTATGGCCCTTGAGGAGCCGCACCTGTCCGATCGCGGCCTTGACGAGGGTCGCGGTGCTCGGCGGGGCCACGGCACCCCCACCGCTCCCGCCGGTTTTGGATCCCTCGCCAGTCCCGGCGCCGGCACCGCTGTCGTGACCTGTCCAGTCCGCGTCGGGGTTGCGCTGCACCGTCATGTTCTTGACGGTGTCGGCGCTGATTGTGAAGGGGCTGGTGGTGGCCGTCAGATACATGTCGAAATCGTCATACGCACGGAGCCGGAATGGCCCCGTCGGCGAGGTGCCGGCCGCCAGCACGTCGCCGGCGTCGAACGCGTACGTTCCGTCACGGTCGGGCCACGTGTCAGCCAGTGGGTCGTCACTCTCGGCCGGCAGCAAGAGGAGCTTTAAGTTCGTATTATCCCAATCGGCGGGCCCGTTCGTGGTGGCGTCGGTGACCGTGCCGTGGATGGAGTACGGGAGGGCGGGCAAGGGAGTGAGGGCGATGTTCAGTTCGAGATTTGAGGTGGTGAGTGTGAATGGTGCGGTGACGGCGTCGGCGTAGCCGTAGGCGTCGACGCTGAGGTAGTAGCTGCCTTGGGCGATGAACAAGTCGGTCATGGTGAAGGAACCGTTGGAATCAGTCCAGGCGTCATCTTCCCAGGTGCCGTCGTCAGCCGCGTTTTCGTGGAACAACATGACATCGGCGTCTTCGATCGGTTGGGATGTGGCGGCGTCGGTCACTGTGCCGGAGATCGTCAACGACGCGGGGACGTTGGGCGGCAGTGCGATGTCCAGCGTGACGTTCTGGTCTCTGAGCTCGAACGGGTCGGTCGTGTAGGTGGCGTAGCCGCTGGCCGACACGTAGAGCTTGAAGTTACCGGCCGCGGCGCTGAGATTTTGCATCGTGAAGTGGCCGTTTTCGTCGGTGTTCGTGCTGTCCCAGCCTTGGGAGGTGGCGTCGGCGGGGATTAGGTTGATGGAGGCGTTCGCGATGGGACTGGACGTAGTCGCATCCGTGAGTGTGCCGGAGATCGTCAGCGCTTCGGGGACGTTCGGGCTCAGCGCGATATTGCGAGTGAGGCTGCCTTGTGAGAAGTTGAAGGTCGCTCCGGAGGCATAAGTGAAGGACTGATAGCCGGAGTGGGTGACAAGGAGGTAATGCTCCGTGGTGCTATCCGTCCGGATACCGGCGAAGGAATAAGCCCCGTTCGCGTCGGTCATGGTGCCGCAGAAACCGTCGTCGCCGCCATCGCAGCTGAAGTCACCTTCACCCAAGTCATAGAGGTAAACGTAGGCGTCGGGGATCGGCGCGTGCGTGACGGCGTCGGTCACGATCCCGGAAAGGGACGGCGCCGGCGTGACGACCGAAGTAAGGACAGGCGCGGCGGGCCGGGGTGCCGCGGTGGCGGCGGGGGCCAGTGCGGCGCCGAACGCCCCGGCCGTGGCGATGGCGGCGATGATCGCGCACGCGCGCCGTGCGCGAGGGCGTCGGCGGGAAGCGGTGATGTGAGGGGGACGGATGAGATGCGACATCGCGGTCGCTCCAATCCGGGGCGGCATGATTGCCGGATACCTGCGGACGAGGAGACGAGAGAGGGGAAGTTTCCAAAGACTATAGCCCACTAAATGGCCCGGCTCTCGCCCCTGGATTCTCATCGGGAGTAGCTTGGGGCCATGACTTCGACCCCCACCCCGCCCGGTTTTATCCCGTACCCGGGAGACGCCCAGAATCAAGCTCCCACGGGACCGGCATCGGGCCCGGGAATGCCCGGTCCGGCCGGTATGCCAACCCCGTGGGCCGGCAACGCGGCGTTCCAGGGCTACCCGCCGATGAAGCCGCGCAACGACCGTTGGGTGTTCATCGCCTTGCGCGTCGTCGCGATCGTCGCGCTCGTGGTCGGCCTCGGCATGGCGGCCGGCGGCGTCGGCATCCGGGTCCACGCGAACCACGAGGCCGCGCAGCGCAGCGCGACCACCACGGGCCTCGTCGTGACGTCGGACGTGGCGCCCGACTACAGCACACGCGTCGACAACAACGGCACGGCCTGCGAGCTCCGGTACGCGTTCACGGCCGGCGGCCAGGACTACCAGAACCTGACCACCGAGGCGTCGAGCAGCTACTGCAAGTACCAGACCGGCGAGCAGATCCGGATCGCCTACGACCCGAAGGATCCGTCCGACAACGTGTTCAAGGATGGCGTCCAGGGCTCCAAGATCGCGATGTGGGTGCTGGCCGGGATCGGCGGGTTCATCGCGCTGATCGGGCTGCTGGCGCTGATCATCGTCGGCGTCGTGGCCGGTCACGTCCGTCGCAAGCGTGACGCCCAGGCCACCCCGCCCGGCATGGTCTCGGCCCGGTGAGGCGGGTTTCGGCGCTAGCGTAGGAGCGTAGTCCCCGCTCCTGTTCGGTCCCATCCGGAGGTGTCCGATGTCGGCGCGGCCGTTTCGCTCAACCCTGACCTATCGCTGTTCTCACCGGTTCGGCGCGCGCCGCGCGGCCGTGGTCGCGGCCGTCGCCGCCCTCGCGCTGAGCGGGGCCGGCCTGGCCGTGGCCGCCGCCTCGCCGCCATCGGCCGCCGAGGACGCCACCACCGTGTACGTCGCGCCGGGGGGCGATGACGAGGCGGCGGGCACGCTGGCTGCCCCGCTGCGCACGCTCGCGGGCGCGCGCGACCGGGTCCGCGAGCTGACCGGCGACGGCCGGAGCGTCCCGGCTGGCGGCGTCACGGTCTACTTCCGCGGCGGCACGTATCCCGTGACGAGCCGCACGGACTTCCAGGCCGAGGACTCCGGCACGGCGGCCGCACGCATCACGTACGCCGCCTACCCGGGCGAATCACCCGTGTCCGACGGCGGGGTCAGGCTTACGGCATCGGACTTCGAGCCGGTCAGCGACCCGGCCGTGACGGCCCGGCTCCACTCCGGCGCGGCCGGGCAGGTGGTCGGCGTCGACCTGTTCCAGCACGGCCTGACGGCCGCGGACCTCGACTACGCCCAGTCGTGGTACCAGCGCGGCGACCTGGCCGACACGGGCCAGTGGGCGCAGGGCAACTCGATGATGCCGTACCGCACGCTCGTGACGGAGGGCGGCGCGGCGCTGACCCTCGCGCGCTACCCGAACCAGGTCAAGGGGACGTACCAGGGTGAGCAGTGGTCGCCGTGCCTGCACGTGGACGGGGTGTCCGATGTCGGCAGCGCGGGTCCGGCGTCGTTCGGCACCGACGTGGCGGCCCGGATCGCGACGTGGGGGTCGGTGGCGGACGTCGCGGTGGCGGGCCCGCTGGGCGCCGGGTACGCCTGGGACAACCTGCGGCTGGCCGGCGCGGACCCGGCCACGGGCCGGGTCACGACGGAGGCCGCGCCGCACTACCCGGTGGAGGACGGCGCGGGTTTCTACTTCGAGAGCGTGCTCGACGAGCTCGACGCGCCGGGCGAGTACTACATCACGCGCGACGGCTGGCTGTACCTGATCCCGGCGGCGGGGGAGCGGGGCGCGGACGTGCGCGTGACGCGGTACGCGGGCGACTTCATGGCCCAGCTCGACTCGGTCAGCGACGTGACGTTCGAGGGCCTTTCTTTCACGGGCTCCAAGGGGTCGGGGCTGTTCGTCAAGGGCGGCGCCGATGTGACGATCACGGGCTGCCAGTTCACGGACCTGGGCGGGGCCGGCGTCCAGGTCGGCACGTCCGCGGGCGACACGGGCTCGATCATGGACGGCGCCTACGACGCCGCGACCGGGCAGATGGACCCGGCCGGGCTCGCGAGCGTTAGGGCGGACCTCGACGCCGAGCCGAACGGGACCGACATCCAGGTGACGGATTCGGTGTTCCGGAACCTCGGGTTCGAGGCCGCCTCGATGGCCGGCGGCAACCCCGTGGACCGGCGCCAATCGGGCGACGCGTTCACCGGCAACATCGTGCGCGACACGGGCCTGATCGGCCACGCGCTCGGCACGGGGCTGAAGGTGTCCGGCACGGGCTTCACGGTGGCGCACAACTATTTCCTGCACAACACGTCGAACGTCGTGACGGGCTCCGTCACGGACACGGACATCGAATACAACGAGTTCGCGGACTCGCCGTGCGATTTCGGCTCGGAGGTCTACGGCGTCTACCTCGACTACATGGTCATGGGCGACGGCGTCCGGATCGAGCACAACTACTTCCACGACTCCCCGGCCGTGGCCCACGAGGGCGGCGGGTTCGACAACGCGAACCGCGGCGGGGTCGCCTACGACGACGCCTTCCAGAAGGTCATCGTGGACAACCTGTTCGTGAACGTGCCGACCCCGATCATCGCGAACAGCTACGCCGACCCGATGACGCTGACCGGCAACATCGTCGTCAACTACCAGTACGTGGGCGATGCCGTGTGGTTGCAGCAGGCCGCAGCTGAGGGCCTGGCGTCCGTGAGCGGGCGGCAGTACCTGAACACGACCGCCTACTACACGAACCAGCACTACGCGGCCGCGGCGGAGGCCCACAACACGTACCTGGAACAGACCTATCCGGGCTCGATGGGCTTCATGGAATACCTCGCGGCCGACACCGCCGAACCGCTGAAACCGCTGATGAGCGACGTCGAGGACAACCTGTTCGTGACGCTGACGCAGGCGCCGTCGGAACGGTCGCTGGCCGCCGGCGAATCCGAGGAGGCCGCGCGGCTCGGCATTGGGGCGCAGCCCGGCATGGACGAGATCGAGGCCGACAGCGTCATCGCCCACGACACGGACCCGGCCACGACCTCCCAGTGGGTCGACCCGGTCTACGGTCGCTACGCCGGCAACCACTTCGTGGCCGGCGATGCCGTTGACGCGGGACCGGACGAGGGTGCGGCCGTGTTCCAGGACGCGGCCGCCGGGGACTGGTCGCTGAGCGCGGCCGCCGTGGCCGCCTACGGCGCGCCGTCGCCGGACATGTCCGAGTTCGGACCTCAGGACCAGCCCGAACCGGCCGTGGCGCGCGTCGACTGCGGCCCCGACCCGCTCGCCGGGGTGGTCGCCTCCTCCGACACGCTGGCCTGGGCCGGCCCGCTCGGCGCCGGGGCCGCCGGCGGCTACGTCGACATCTGGCGCGAGGTCACACCGGACTGTTGGCTCTGGGTCGACACACGGCAGATCGACGGCAACGGGGAACTCGACTGGTACGCCCTGCCCGGCGCGACGTACGCGCTGCACTACGAGGGCGGGCTCGTGACCGGCGATGACGGAACGGCCCAGCAGATCCCGGCCCAGTGGCTCGGCGGCCTGAGCGCCGACACGCCGCCCCCGGGCGTCGAAACCTTCGAGGTGGGCCAGGCGGCGGAGCCGGGCTGTTGGGACCACACCTGCTTCCAGCTGGCCCCCGGCCAGCTGACGCCGACCCCGGCCCCGGCCCCGTCGCCCACGCCCACGCCCACGGCCACTCCGACCGCGGAGCCGACGGCGTCACCGACCCCGACGCCCACGAAACCCGCGACCCCCACCGCGCTGCCAACTGCCACCCCCACGCTGACGACTGTGCCGGCCTTCACCCCCACGCCGACCCCACCGCCCGGCCCCACGGCCCCGCCCTC
>JAISIU010000289.1 GCA_031261885.1 Bifidobacteriaceae bacterium | reverse complement strand
CGCCGCTGCGACGTCCTCCACGCCATGATCCGCAACGGCACCCTCTACGACCCACAACCCGCCTAACCCCACTTGACAACCACCTAGGGGCACCCCCCGCGCGGTCCCCGAACCGACCGACGCGGCGCCCGGCACGCCCGGCCCAAATCCGAGCGTCAAGACTTATGGCTCCTAACAAGGCCCCTTACCAGCCATTTCTCATGACACAGCAGAGGAGCGGGCGGGACGGGGCGCGGGACAAAACAAAGAGCGCGGCCCCCGCCGTTCGGCGGGGGCCGCGCTCCCGTTGGCTCAGATCAGCCGGCCCGGTGGGCCAGCGGCCTGAAGCGTGTGGTCACTTGCGGACAACGCGCTGGGACACGTCGAGGACGACGGCGATCAGCAGCACGAGGCCCTTGACGACCTGTTGCCACGCGGAGTCGACGTTCAGAATCGACATGCCCATGTTCAGCGAGCCGACCAGAATAGCGCCGATCATGGCGCCGGAGATACGGCCGACGCCGCCGGTGACGGCCGCGCCGCCGATGAAGCAGGCGGAGATCGCGTCGAGCTCGTAGTTCTGGCCGACGAGGGACGTCGCGGCGCCGGCGCGGGATGTCACGACGATCGCGGCGATCGAGGCGAGGAAGCCCATGTTGACGAACAGCGCGAAGTCGATGCGGCGCGTCTTGATGCCGGACATCATGGCGGCGTTACGGTTGCCGCCGATGGCGTAGATGTCGCGGCCGTAGACCGTGCGCCGGAAGATGAAGCTGTAGACGAAGATCACGACACCGCAGATGATCAACACGATCGGGGTGCGCTCCGTGCCCTTGGCCAGCAGCACGCCGACGGCGAGGATGCCGAAGCAGACGCAGACAACCTTGATGATCGCGGCGCCGAGGCCCTCGGGAACCAAGCCGTGCTTGATCTGGGCGTGACGGCCCCTCCACCAGAAGTAGACGTAGGCGACGATGCAGATCACGGTCAGCAGCAGCGTGAAGAGGTCGTAGTCGCCAGACCAGTAGGGGCCGCCGCTGTTGACGCTGACGCCCTGCGCGCCCAGGTGGATGTGGTCCAGCCAGGCCGGGATGCCGCTGTTGGCGATGTCGTTGAAGCCGTTCGAGAAGCCGGACATCGTGACGCCGGCGATGACGATCGCGAGGCCGCGGAAGATCAGCTGGCCGGCCAGGGTCACGACGAAGGCGGGAATGCCGACGAACGCGATCCAGAAGCCTTGCCACACGCCGACCAGGAGGCCCAGGACGATCGTGATCAAGCAGGCCAGCGGCCAGCTACACACGTGGTGGTACATGAACCAGCCGAGGCAGCCGCCGAGGAAGGCCACGACCGAGCCCGCGGACAGGTCGATGTGGAGGGCGACGATGATCATGCACATGCCGACGGCCAGCAGCAGCACGTAGGCGTTTTGCTGGATCAGCGAGGAGATGTTGTCCGGCATGAGCAGCCGGCCTTTGGTGGCGATCTCGAAGAAGATCACCACGATGAGTAGGGCGATCAGGGTACCTGACGAGCGCAGGTTCCTTGAGAAAAACTCTTTGAGGGCAGTCATCGCGCGCCCACGTTCCTTTCCTGAGTCATGAGTGCCATGAGCGATTCCTGCGTTGCCTCGGCACGGGGCACGTTCCCCGTGATGACACCGTCGCTCAACGTGTAGATACGGTCACAGACGCCGAGAATCTCGGGCAGTTCGGAGGAGATCATCAGGACGGCCTTGCCCTGGTCGGCGAGCTGGTCGATGATCTCGTAGATCTCGTACTTGGCGCCGACGTCGATGCCACGGGTCGGCTCGTCGAGGATCATGACGTCCGGTTCGGCGTAGACCCACTTGGCCAGCAGCGCTTTCTGCTGGTTGCCGCCGGACAGCTTCGAGATCGGCTCCTCGATGGTCGGGGTCTTGACCGTGAGCTCCTGACGCAGCTTGGTCGCGTCGTTGATCTCCTGGCTGGCGTCGATCACGCCCATGCGGCTCAGCTTCTTGATGCCGGCGCGGGTCATGTTCTCGCGGACCGAGCGGATCGGCGAAATGCCGAACTTCTTGCGGTCCTCGGTGGCGTACGTGATGCCGTTCGCGATGCAGTTCGCGACGGAATCGGTGTTGATCGGCTTGCCGTGGTGGTACACCTTGCCGGAGATCTTCGCGCCGTACATGTGGCCGAACAGGCTCATGCAGAGTTCGGTACGCCCGGCGCCCATGAGGCCGGCCAGGCCGACGATCTCGCCGGCGTGGAGTTCGATGTTCGCGTCGAAGATGAGCTGGCGCTCGGTGTCGACCGGGTGGAATACGTTCCAGTTCTCGACGCGGAACAGCTCCTCGCCCGGCTTGTTCGCCGGGTGGACCGGGTAGCGATCATCCATGGTGCGGCCGACCATGTCCTTGATCAGGTCGCCCTCGGTGACCTGCTTGTCGCGGTTGTCGAGGGTGCTGATGGTCTGGCCGTCGCGGATGACCGTGATCGTGTCGGCGATCTCCAGCAGCTCGGAGAGCTTGTGGGAGATCATGATGCTCGTCACGCCCTCCTTCTTGAGCTGACGGATCAGTTCGAGGAGGTGTTCGGAGTCGTCGTCGTTGAGCGCGGCCGTCGGTTCGTCGAGGATCAGCAGCTGCACGTTCTTGGACAGGGCCTTGCAGATCTCGGCCAGCTGCTGCTTGCCGACGCCGACGTCGAAGACGCGCAGGTTCGGGTCGACGTCCAGGCCGACGCGGTCCATGAGCTGCTTCGCTTGGCCCTGCGTCTTGCCCCAGTCGATGATCCCGAGCTTATTCTTGCGCTCGTTGCCGAGGAAGATGTTCTCCGCGATCGAGAGGTAGGGGGAGAGCATGAGCTCTTGGTGGATGATGACGATCCCTTTGGCTTCGGAATCCTTGATGTTCTTGAAAGCGCACGTCTCACCCTTGTAAACCACGTCGCCGGTGTAGGCGCCGTGCGGGTGGACACCAGAGAGGATCTTCATCAGGGTCGACTTGCCGGCGCCGTTCTCGCCGCAGATGGCGTGAATTTCGCCTTCCTTGACGTTCAACGTGACGTCGTCGAGAGCCTTGACACCTGGGAACTCGATGGTGATGTGGCGCATTTCCAGGATGTTGTTACCTGGCATGGTCCTGTCTTTTCTCCACCGGCTGAGCCTTGGCAGGGACCGGTGGTCATGGCCAGCGAGGGGGCTGGCCGGTGGCACGGGCGGACCGCCCGGAAGCTTAGAGCATCCGGGCG
>JAISIU010000252.1 GCA_031261885.1 Bifidobacteriaceae bacterium | reverse complement strand
GCCATCTTCGGGTGGAGGTGGAACCCGGCGGGCGGGTTGACGTGCGCCTGCCCGACGCGGGCCAACAGGCCGGCCGGCGCGCTCGAACTCCACCCGACCATGAGCCCGGCGTCCGCCGTCTGCGCGGCCGGCACCTCGAACCCGTCAACGGTCGCACGGGCGGCATCGATCATTGGGATTCGTTCCCCAGACGTGCGCTGTTCACCTAACGGTGAACCCGACTCCCTCCCTCCGGTCGGGCTCGGCGCGACTGCCTGCGGAGACCCACCGGGTCTCCTCGCCGGTCCCGCATCCGTCGCCACCTCGCCACTCCGCGTCTCCGCGAGCGCCCGCTCCAACTCGGCATGGAAGTCGCGCAACGCGGCCTCGGCCTCCTCGACCGTGATGTCGCCGCGCGCCAGCAGCGCCTCCGTGTACAGCTTGCGGACCGACCTCTTCTTGCCGATCAGCGAGTACATGACCGGCTGGGTCATCGACGGGTCGTCACCCTCGTTGTGGCCGCGCCGCCGGTACCCGACGATGTCGATCACGACGTCGTGGTGGAACTCCTGCCGATACTCGTAGGCGAGCCGGGCCGCCCGGAGGCAGGCCTCCGGGTCGTCGCCGTTGGCGTGGATCACGGGGCAGCCGTAGCCCTTCGCGACGTCGGTGGGGAAGGCCGTGGAGCGGGCGTTCCACGTGCCCGTCGTGAAGCCGATCTGGTTGTTGACCACCACATGGATGGTGCCGTGCGTGCCGTAGCCGCGCAGCTGCGCCAGGTTCAGCGTCTCCATGATGACGCCCTGTCCGGCGAAGGCGGCGTCGCCGTGGATCAGCACGGGCAGGATCGAGGCGGCCTCGCCCTCCGGCAGCAGGTCCTGCTGGGCGCGGGCCATGCCTTCGAGCACGCCGTCCACGGCTTCCAGGTGCGACGGGTTCGCGGCGAGCTGCACGAGCGTCATCGCGCCGGAGGTGGACACGTAGACGCCCTCGGTGCCGAGGTGGTATTTCACGTCGCCGGAGCGGTGGGGCCCGTTCGGCGTGGCGGCGTCCGGGTCCGATGCCGGCGTCCGGCCCCGCGTCATACCGTCGCCTTCCGTGACGGGCCCGGTGGCGGCGGGGTTCTCGGAGAGTTTGTCCTCGAACTCCGCGAACACCTGGGAATAGGACTTGCCGGCCACGAGCGTGAGCGCCGCGAGCCGGCCGCGGTGCGGCATGCCAATCGCGACGGCCTTGGCGCCGTCGGCGGCCGCGCTCGAGACGATCTCGTCGAGGGTTGGGATCATCGCCTCCGAGCCCTCCAGGCTGAAGCGCTTGGCCCCGAGGTACTTGGTCTGCAGGAACGTTTCCAGCGCCTCGGCCTGGCCGAGCCGGGCCAGGACGCGCCGCTGCTCCTCGGGACTCGGCCGTCCGTCCCCGGCCGGTCCGGACCGTTCGAGCCGCCGCGCGAACCACGTGCGCTGGGCCGGGTCCTCGATGTGCATGTACTCGACGGCGAGCGTGCGGCAGTAGGCGTCGCGCAGCACGTGGAGGATCTCGCGCAATTTCATCGTGGCGCGTCCGGCCAGCCCGCCCGTGGGGAACTCGCGGTCCAGGTCCCACATCGACAGCCCGTGGGCCGCGAGGGACAGGTCCTCGTGCCCACGCTGCCGGTAGGCCAACGGGTCGAGGTCCGCCATGTAGTGTCCACGCACGCGATAGGCGTGGATCAGCTCGCTGACGTGCGCGGCCTTCTCACCCGCGCCGGCGCCGCCAGGCTCCTCGCGGCGGTCGCGTTCCCAGTGCCACGGCTCGTACGGGATGCGCAGGGAGGCGAAGATGCGGTCGTAGAAACCGTCGCGGCCCGCGAGCTTGGTCTCCATGAGCGCGAGGAACTCGCCGGACAGCGCGCCCTGGATCACGCGGTGGTCGTAGGTGGAGGTCAGGGTCATGCGTTTGGAGACGCCGAGCTCGGTCAGCGTCGCCTCGGACGCGCCCTGGAACTCCGCCGGGTAGGTCATGGCGCCGACCCCGATGATCGTGGCCTGCCCCGGCATGAGCCGCGGCACCGAGGCGACGGTGCCGAGCCCGCCGGGGTTGGTCAGCGAGGCCGTGGTGCCCTGGAAGTCATCAACGGTCAGCTTGCCGGTGCGCGAGCGCCGCACCAGGTCCTCGTAGGCGGCCCAGAACTCCCCGAACGGCAGCGTCTCGGCCTCCTTGATGCACGGGACCAGCAGCTGCCGCTCGCCGCCACGCCCCTGGACGTCGATCGCGAGCCCGAGCCCCACGTGCTCGTGCCGAACTCGCCTGGGCTTCGAGTCCTCGCCCACGCGGTAGGTCGTGTTCATGTCCGGCATTTCGCGCAGCGCCTCGGCCATCGCGAACGCGATGAGATGCGTGACGGAGACGCGCCCGCCGGCGCCGCGCGCCAGGTGCTCGTTGATGAGGATGCGGTTCTCGATCAGCACCTTCGCGGGGATTTGCCGCATCGACGTGGCGGTCGGCAGGCCGAGCGAGGCGTCCATGTTGGCGGCGGCCCGTCCGGCCGCGCCGCGCAGCGGGGATTCGCCGGCCGCGGCGTCCGCCTGGCCGGGTTCCGCCAGCGTGGCGGGCGCGCCGGCGGCGTAGGCGGCGCTCGCGGGCCGCACCCGGGGCGCGGGGGTCGGCGCGCTGGCCAGGTCAACGGCGTGCGGACGGTGGCGCGGGTTGGGCGCGGTCGGGGCCGGCACGGCGTAGGGGATCGGCTCGCCCATCGCGGCGTGGCCGGCGGGCGGCGCCGGTTCGGCGGTCGGGGTGGTGTCCGATGCCGGAGGGCCGGCCGGGAGCGAAGCGTCCGATGGCGTGTCCCCGGCGGCGTTCGCGGCGTCCGTCTCAGCGCTCTGGGTGAGGGCCGGTGGCCGGAGCGGCTCGTAGTCGGCGAAGAAATCCCACCATGCCCGGTCGACGCTCGACGGGTCCTGGACGTACTTGGCGTACAGCTCGTCGATCAACCAGGCATTGGCGCCGAGCACACGTTCGGCGCGGGGACGCTGCTGTGGTTCGCTCACCGCTTCAGGTTCCTTCCGTCATCGGACACCACTGAATGCTTGGGACAAAAGTCCCATGTCAAGTTTAGTTCTTCCGCCCGGCCCGGCCGAACCGGTCCGTCACGTGACATCCTTGCGCAGACTGGCCCAGTAACCGATCGCGCCGAGCACCACGCCGTACCCGATCAGCGTCACGGCCCCGACCCACGGGTTCGCCAGCCCCGAGGCCGCCCGCCCGGCGTAGAACGAGACGTTGTAGAAGCTCGTCCCCACCACGGCGTCCGACGCCGCCCCCGGCAGGTAGCGCAGCACGGGCCAATCGGTATTCAGCAGTGTCGGGATCATGCGCAACACGGGCTCGATGAACTGTGTGAAGCCGACCAGCACGAGGATCGCGGCGAGCTGGTTGTGCAACAACGTGCCGTAGCCCACGCCGACCACGGTCCACAACGTCATCGCGACGAGCCCGCGCGCCAGCAGCGCCCACGTGTGCGCGAGCCCGAGCGCGGTCGGGAAGCCCGTCGCCCCGAACACGGCGCCGCCCACGGCCACGGACGTGAGCTGACAGGCCAGCGCGAAGGCCAGGCCCATCGGCAGCGCGGCCAGCAGCTTCGCGCCGAGCACCACGCCGCGGCGCGGTTCGGCCAGGAACGTCGGGGTCAACGTCTGATGCCGGTACTCGTTCGTGACGGCCAACGC
>JAISIU010000216.1 GCA_031261885.1 Bifidobacteriaceae bacterium | reverse complement strand
GCACGCGGGCCTGTAGCTCAGGCGGTTAGAGCGCTTCCCTGATAAGGAAGAGGTCGCAGGTTCAAGTCCTGCTAGGCCCACGCGAGACGGACGGGTGTGTCCGTCTCGCGTTCTGCGATCCGGACCAGTGTCCGCGGTGCTTATCTGGCCGCGTTTCCTCCGCTACGCTCCGTCAACACGGCGCGACCGGCGATCACCCTCCCACGTAAGGCAGTCCCGACCTCCAAGACCGAGACGTGTGCCCGTCTCGCGTTCGCTATCCGGACCTTGGTCCGCGGTGCTTGTGCGGGGGCCGAGCCCCCGCGCCCCGGCCGGGGGCGAGCCCCCGGACCTCCTCTCCGTCGTGCCCTCCACGTGCCCTAACTCAGGCAGTTTTTCGCGGTTCCGATGCCGGTTCTGCGGCCCTGACACGTACCGGCGGTGCGCCCGGGCAGTGTCTAGTTACCCGTGCCGTGTATGAGGTTGAGCACGGTGGTGGTTGACCGGGCGGTGTGGGCGAGGGCGAGTACGCGGACCGTGTTGCCGACGATGTTGAACCATGTGAGGTAGGGGAATCCTGTGACTTTGGCGAACCGGAAGCCGGTGCGTTGGTCTAGGCGGTGCGCTCCGGGCATGGTGTCGAGGGACTGCCATGTCGCCTCGGTGCGCTCGGTGAGCCGTTCGGCGGCGTCGGGGGCGTCGTGTTCGATGTAGTAGGTGGCAGCGTCGATTAGTTCGTCCCGCACTTCGCGCGGGACGCGGACCTTGTACTTCACCGATGGAGGGCGGCCCGGACTTGGGCCATGGCCTCGGCCACGGGGAGGTCGTCGGCGGTGCCGTTGTCGAACTGGGCGTCGCGGCGCTTGAGAAGGTCACGCAATTCTGCGATGCCATAGCGGGGGGAGACACTGGCCGGAACGTCGGGCAGCGCGCGCCGACGTGCAGCGTCGGGTGCGGCGTAGGCGGCCTGTTGGCGTGGCGTCATGTACGCCAGTGTATGCGGCCTTGTGCGGCCCGGCTAGCGTGCCAGGCCAGCGGCCGGAGTTGAGACACAGGCGGGGCTGATGGAAGTCCAAGACCCCTTGTTCGGGTGGGGCGGCAACAAGGCGTTGCGGTCGCAGTGTGGGGCTTGAGCTGGGTTTTAGCGGGTGGTGCGCACGGAGCGGTGGGGGTTTGCGGTAGCGTGAAGGCCGTACTAGCCGTTTGCGGGTTCCCGCGCGAGAGAAAGGCGACACCGGCATGAAGAAGGTGCTTGTGGCCCTTGGGCTAGCCGCCCTCGGTTTCATCGTTTACAGGATCATCTCCGACAAGACAGCGTCCGACGACGACCTGTGGAACGAGGTGACCGACCCGGTCGCCTGACGACCAGATCCATCCCACGGACAACGGCGGGCCCCGCGCTGGCGATCGACCAGCGCCAGGCCCGCCGCTGGGGCTGTAGCGCAATTGGCAGCGCACCTGCTTTGCAAGCAGGGGGTTGAGGGTTCGAGTCCCTTCAGCTCCACGCACATCATGGCGGCCCGCGAAGACCGCCCTTCACAGCTGGAGGACCTGATGAAAGCAACCCGCCAATACCGTGACACCCTCACGGGACTGTCCGCCCTCGGCCACGCCGCGAAAGCGTCACATGATGCCGTGAACTGGGCCGCGCCGAAAGTCGGCGAGGCCATCGAATGGGCGGCGCCGCGGGCCGAGGCGGCCGTCACCCGGGGCGTCGAAGCCGCCGCGCCGCGGCTCGACCAGGCCCTCGGGCAGCTCGGTCCCAAACTCGACGTCGCCCACGACAGGCTGCGTGAAGACGTCATCCCCGCCGCCCGTGCCGCGGTCAGCAAGGCCGCCGACGCCGCCGCCAAGCGGGCCGCCAAGCGTGGCTTCGCCGGGAGGGCCGCCGATGCCGCCACGGCCGCCGCGCTCGTGCCGGCGCCCGCCGCCGTGGTCGCCAAGCCGCACCACCGGGCGCGGAACTTCTTCCTGTTCAGCGGCCTGGTCGCGCTGGCCGGCACCATCGCCTACTGGGTGTGGCGCCGGCGCGGGCCGGACGAGGACCCATGGGCCGAGGACACCTACGAGGAGCCCGACCTGCCCGCCTACCAGGCCCCCGAGCCCGACCCCGTCGACCAAGCGGATGCGCCCAAACCGGCACGTCGCGGCCACCGCGCCGCCCAAGCCCCGGCGGATGCCCCGGCCGACCCTCCTGCCGCGACCGCCGCGGACTGAGCATGGCGTCGCCCCAGTGGGGACGGTTCACGGTGACGACACCGGATGGGCCGTTTTCCGCCATCGTGCGCCTCACGGACGATGACGGGCCGCACCCGCCGCTCCCGGGGCTCCATGGGACCGTGGTCGCGTCCGGATGGACCGCTGAGGTCCGTGACCTGGAACGCCCCGTCCACGTCTCGCTGCTGCCGCCGACCCTCCCACCCGAGGTGCGCGGCACGGCCGCGGAACTGGCCGTGCTGGCCTACTACGACGGCGACCTCGCCGCCCCGGCCGGCGTGCCCGTCATCGAGCGCGCCACACCGTTCCGCGAGACCGTGTGGCGGCACATGCGCCAAATCCCACCCGGTGAGGCCTGGAGCTACGGCGACCTGGCCGCCGCCGCCGGGTACCCCAGGGCGGCCCGTGCGGTCGGCTCGACGTGCGCGGCCAACGCCTGTGCGCTGTTCGTGCCCTGCCATCGGGTCATTCACGCCGACGGCACGCCCGGCGCTTTCGGGTGGCGGCCGGAGCTGAAATTGGCCCTCTTGGCAAGGGAAGGCACGGCGGGGTTCACGTCAGGGCCTGGGGACGTGACAAGATAGACCGGTGCAAGCAACGATCCACACGTCCGCCGGCGACATCCTCGTCGACCTCCTCGAATCCTCCGCTCCGCAAACCGTCGCGAACTTCACCGGCCTGGCCACCGGCCAAAAGGAATGGACCGACCCGCTCACGGGTCAGCCCAGCCACGGCCGGTTCTACGACGGCCTGACGTTCCACCGCGTCATCGACGGCTTCATGATCCAGGGCGGTGATCCCCTCGGCAACGGCACGGGCGGCCCGGGCTACAACTTCGACGACGAGATCGACCCGAAGTTGAAGTTCAACGAGCCTTACCTGCTCGCCATGGCGAACGCCGGGACCATCGCCGGCCACGGGACGAACGGCTCCCAGTTCTTCATCACGGTGGTCCCCACGCCGCACCTCAACGGTAAGCACACGATCTTCGGCCGGGTCAATGACGCCGCGTCGCGCAAGGTGGTCGACAAGATCGCCCAGACGCCCACGGACCGCATGGACCGTCCGCTCGACCCGGTCCTGATCGAAGGCATCGACATCCAGGCTTGAAGCCCGAGCCGGCCGCCGCGCCCTGACTCCCACACGGTGGCCGTGGTCATTCCTTGGGCAGTTCAATCGCGGCCACGAGAGGGGCATTGGTGAGCGACCAGCCATCAGGTGACTACGGAACGTGGGGGTCGGTGACCTCGGGCGCGTGGGGCGCCAGCGGTTCGGGCGGCGGGTACGGCGCCCAGGGCGGCGGCTCCTTCTGCTACCGGCACCCGGGCCGGGCCGCCTACGTCCGCTGCCAGCACTGTGGGCGGACCATCTGCCCCGAATGCCAGGTGCCCGCGCCGGTCGGCGTGCAGTGCGTCGACTGCGCCAATGCCGCGCGCGCGGCCCAGGCCGCCAGGGCCGGCGGGTTCGGGTCGGCGTTCGGCGCCGGCCTGCGTGGCGGCTCGCGGCCGTACGTCACCTTCACGCTGATCGGCCTGTGCGTGCTCGTGTTCATCGCCGAGTACCTGATCCCGAGCAACAACATCGTCGCCTGCTCCAGCGGCGGCACCGAGAACTTCCTCGAGATGATCCCGGTCTGTGCCGTGTCGCAGCCGTGGCGGTTCCTCACCTCGAACTTCATCCACTATGGGTTCCTGCACATTCTGTTCAACATGTGGGCGTTGTGGGCGGTTGGCGTGTTCCTGGAGCGGGCGCTCGGGCGCTGGCGCTACCTCGCGTTGTATGTGATCTGCGGGATCGCCGGGTCGGCGTTGACCATGGCATGCGCGGATCTCAGCTCGTCGACGTCGACCGCGTGGATCACGGCCTCGGGCGGTGCCTCGGGTGCGATCTTCGGGCTGTTCGGTGCCACGGTCTGGGTGGTCAAACGCCTGGGGCAGAACCTGCGCGGCATCTTGCTGGTCGTCGTCATCAACGTCGTGTACACGTTCGTTGGGACGAACATCGCGTGGCAGGCCCATGTTGGCGGGCTCGTGGTCGGGTTGGCGCTCGGCGCCGTGTACGCCTTCGCCCCCAGGTCGCATTACCGGGCCGTGACCGTGGCCGCGACGGTGGTGGCGGCTGTTCTCATCGTTGGCGTGAGCGCGTGGTCGATCGAGGCCGCGCCGTTCCATTCGATCGCCGAAGTGTAGGCGGCCGCGGCGGCCGGTTCGGGGCCGCCGGGTGGGTGTTGTTGCCGGAGCCGCCACTCCTGTCGCTTCGAGCCGTCGCCGGGTCAAGCGTTTGGTGCACAGGTATCCACAGGACTGGGGACGGTCTGGGGATAAGCCTGTGGATAACGGTGTTTTACCTGGTCACACACCTTAGCGTGTGTGGATAAACCTCGACGTTCGCTTGAGACTCGCGCGAGCTCACCGCCTGTGTCGGCGTGTCGGGGCACGCCTGGCGCGCCGAAACTACAGCGATGTAATTTATGAACACCTGTGCATCGCGCTGTGGAAAACTTGACGGATCGGAACGGCGCCGGTCAGGACTCGATGGCCTCGATCATCGCGACCGTGCGCTCGCAACACTTGCCGTCGCGCACCGCCTGGAACGTGCGATCCATGCGGCCCACATACTCGGCCACAGCGTCCGATGCCGTCCCCTGTTGGTCCGGTGTGCCGGCATCGGCGGCCGCGCGCCCGGCTTCCGGAAGGGAGGCCGCCACGCCGGCCAGCATCCGCTCGACGGCCGGGACGACATCGTCCAACGTCTCCACCACCGGACCGAACCCGTCCCGCTCGTAAGAGAAATACCCCACGCGCGAGGCGGACTCCCCCGAGAAGAAGGCTTGCCGGTCGAACTGGAAATAAACCACCGGCCGGCCGAGGAAACCGGCGTTGAACGCCTGGGACGAATAATCCGTCACCATGATCGCGGCATGGGCCAGCACGTCCTGGATGTCGTCGCGGCCGTAGCGGATCACACGGATCTCCGGCGGCAACGACAACTTGTCGAGCATGGGTTGGAGATTGGGATGCGGCAGGAAAGCGACGCGCTTGCCGGCCCGCCGCACGGCGCCGAGGAACGACTCGGAACGCAGCAGCCCCAACCAGTTGCGCCCGAACTCCGTGTCCTCGAAGCCGTCACGGATCCCGACGCGGGTCGAGGCGCCCGGCAGCGGTACCGACAGTTCCTGGCGCCACGTGGGAGCCACGACGACCAGGTCACGAGCCGACTCCGGCACGAGACGCCCGAGCTCGCGCAACCGGTCGAACCGCGCCAGGCCGACCATTTTGACCTCGCGCGACGTGAACGAGTACGGCGTGCCGTCACCCGCGATCGACTCGGTCTCGGCCGGGGTCGAGGTCACGAACCCGTCCATGACCTTCGGATTCAGCCAGCGCGAGATGTCGTCCTTGATGACGCCGTGCTGGAGGAACGTGTAATGCCACCGCTTCGGCATCCACCACAGGTCCACGGGCGAGACGACATCGGTGTTGGCGGACGAGGAGACGAGGTGCTTGGCCTGGGCCGCGAGCTGCATCCACCGATACGTGCCGTAGGCGACCAAGTGGTCGCCGAAGCCCTCGCGGCGCAGCTTGCGCCAATCCGGCACGCCGCGCCTCAGCACGAACCAGGCGTTGATGTCCGGCCGGTGGGTGCGGATCCAACGGAACAGGCGCTCGCCGTTGTCGTCGGCGTCCTCGGGGGAATCCATGACGATCCAGGCGCCGTCGAACTCGTGGCCGCCGACCCCGGCGCGGCGCGTCAACCGCACGGCCAAGTTGCGGACCAACGCCCACAGGTGCCCGGTCCACAAGGACCGGTGTTTGATGGCCCACGTGATGATGTCGGCGTTGCCGATGACCGCCGTGACGGCGCGCCAGGCCGCGACCATCGCCTTGCGCGGCGTGGCGCCTTGGGTCAGCGTCTTGACGAGGTCGTTGATCGCGGTCCAGGCCGTGGGACGGCCGCCGCGCCGCGGTGCCGGCGCCGGGACCGGCGGTTCTTCGGCGAGGAGCGGCAGGCGCTGTCCGTCGACGAGCACGCGCATGCCCGGCTCCTCGCGGATCCAGGCGATGTACTCATACTCCAACGGCTGCTCGAAGTAAACGATGGTCCTGACCTTGTGAGCGGCCGGCGTGATCCGCCGCGCACCCACCATGAAAGCGATGTCCGGCTGCGTCCCGTCCGGCGCGCAGAAGCGGTACTTGACGCGCACGAGCCGGTGGACCTCGTCGTTGCGTGTGCGCACCACATACGGCAGGCCCCAGGCCTCCCCGCGCAGCGTGTGGGCCAGGATCTCGCGCACCTCCGCCAGCATGTGGACCGTGCCGAAACGTGCGATGACGTCGGGGTCCAGCAACGGGGCGATGCCGCGCAGCGTCTCGACGAACTCGCGCGCCACGGCGCCCGTCGCGGCCGTCGGGTTCTTCGCGGCCGCCCGGTCCCCCGAGAAGTACCAGGACAGTTCGTAGAGCATGAAGTTCTGCAACCAGGCCGGCGCGCGGCCGTAGCGCGCGGTACCGGCCTGGAGGTCGGCGAGGTAGCCCTCGCGCGGCACCACGGTGAAACGTGTCGCCTTGGTGCCCGAGTTGTCGAGCGTGCTCGTGCCGTTGGCCCGCTTGCGGTAGTTGTACACGGCCGAGGCGACGAACACGACGCGCGGTTCGGCGTGCGGCAGCAGGTACTGGACGCAGAAGTGGCCGTCCTCGTAATTGGGCCGGATCTCCGTGTTGAACTCCAGGCCGCTGGCGGCCAGCTCGCTGCGCCGGAAGAAACACGAGGCCGCGTGCCCCGCGAAGAACTGCGGGCGGCGCGCCAGGTTCACCTCGTGGTCGCCCTGGTACATGTGGCTCACCGGGTGCGCGGTGCCGCGCACCCCGAGTTCCTCATACCAGGTCTTGCGGTTGCCGGACAGCATGTCGGCGTGCGGGTAGCGGCCGATGGCGGACGCGACCTGGGCGAGGTACTTGCGGTCCAGGATGTCGTCCGGATCGGGGAAGGAGACCCACGTGCCGGTGGCGTGGCCCAGACCGAGGTTGCGGGCCGAGCCCTGGCCGCCATTCTCCTTGTGCAGCGCAAGGCGCTGCGGGCCGCTGGCGGTCCAGGCGTCGATCAGGGCCGCGGAGGCATCCGTCGAGCCGTCGTCAACGAGGATGACCTCGACCCGGTCCAGGCCGAACGTCTGCTCCTCCAGGCTCGTGAAGAATTCGGGCAGGAACTCCGAGACGTTGTAAAC
>JAISIU010000208.1 GCA_031261885.1 Bifidobacteriaceae bacterium | reverse complement strand
CCGAGGCAGCTGGCGACCCCGTCCAGCGGCGTGCCGTCGCACAGCGTGCCTACCGGGTAGTCGACGGAGGCCACCACCTGACCTGTCGCGAGGCTCGCCTTGATCAGCGCCGTCGACTGGCCCGAGTTATCCGGGCCGGACGTCTTGTCGACGCGCGCGTAATAGACGTAGGTGCCGTCCGTGGCCGAACCCTGCAACGTCGCGTAGGCCTGGCCGCCCGCCGAGTAAGCCGGGAAGTTCCAAACCCTGGCCTCGCCCATCGCGGCGGCTTGGGCCGGGATGGCGGCCACGGCGGGGACCAAGGCGGAGGCGGCCAGGGCGGCGGCCACGAGGCCGACGGCGAGGCGGGACAGGCGGGGGCGGTGGGGTGCACGCATCACGGGGAATCTCCTTTGGGGTGGGTGCGGGGCGGCGGGCGTCAGGGCCGGCGGCGCACGGCCGGCGCGGACCGGCCATTCAGTCCTATCAGGTGGGCGGCCGATGGCGGCGCAGGCCGTCGCTTCAAGTTTCCTGAGTGTCCCCGCGTCCGCGCAAAGCTTCGATGGTGGATTTGGGCGATTTCGGGACGAAGGCTTCGCGCGGATCGTCCGGGCCGGGGCGGGCGGACTCCACCCCAGTTCGGCTCGTGGCGGAAAGCTGGCACAATGGCAGGGAATCCACTCGCAAGGAGGCTTCCATGGACCTGTTCGCCCCGCCGTCGCTCAGCGGCATGATCGGCATCGTCACGGGCGGTGGCCAGGGTATCGGCCGCGCCATCACGAGGGCGCTGGCCGGCCTCGGCATGACGGTCGCGGTGCTGGGCCGCGACCAGGGCCGGCTCGACGCCGAGCTGGCCGGGCTTGCCCAGGAACGCGAAGCCGCGGGCGAGACCGGCGGCAAGATGGTCGGCATCCAGGCCGACGTCACGGACAAGGCCGCCGTCACGAGCGCACTGCAGGAGGTCATGGCACGGTTCGGCCGGCTCGACCTGCTCGTCAACAACGCCGGCCTGACCCCGTGGGACGACGTCCCCGTCGCTTCGACCGACCCGGCCGAGTTCCAGGCCATCATGGACACGAACGTGTGGGGCCTGTTCCTCGTGACACGCCTCGCGATGCCGTACCTCACCCAGCACGGCGGCGGCCAAATCATCAACATCCTGTCCGGCGGCGCCCACGTGTCCGGCGGCGGCGACGGCGCCTACTGCGCCTCGAAATACGCCGCGCTCGCCCTCACGGAGGCCATGGCCGCCGAGCAGATGGGCACGGGAGTCAGGGTCCACGCCGTCTCCCCCGGCCCCGTCGACACGCGCATCTGGGACCCGGCCCACTGCGCCAAGCCGCCCAGCGCGGCCGACCGCGCCAAAATGTTGAAACCCGAGGACGTGGCCCGCGCCGTCGTCTTCTGCCTGGCCCAGCCCGCCGGCGTCTACATCCCCGAGGTGCAGATCCGACCCTGGAGCTGACAGCACCCCTTCTGACGCACGATGCCGGGTAGTTCCGTTTCTCAGCGAACGGAACCACCCGGCATCGGCCATTTCCGAAACGGGGGGACGACGCCGGGGTGTCGCCTTTCAACGAAAGGCGGACACCCGGCATCGTGCGCTCCAGGTCAGGCCGTGAGCGCCTCGATCGGTTCGATCCGAGAAGCACGGATCGACGGATAGAGGCCGGCCAGGACGCCGACCACGGCCGCGATGACGGGCGCGCTGAAGACGATGCGCGGGTCGACGACCGGGGTCCAGCGTTGGGCGAGCGCGACGCCGAGGATCACGAGCAGGGCCAGCGAGGTGCCGACCACGCCGCCCACCGCGCCGAGCACCCCGGTCTCGCCGAGGAACTGGCCGATGATATGGCGCGTGCGGGCGCCGAGGGCGCGGCGGAGCCCGATCTCGGCCGTGCGTTCCATGATCGAGACCATCGTCGTGTTCGCGATCGAGACGGCGCCGATGATGAGGACCACGAGGGCGAGGATCGCGACGAGCCCGGAGACGCGGCTCAGCACCATGGCGCGTTCCTGGGTTGGGACGGGGGTGCTCGTGGCCGTCAGCAGCTTTGGCTGGTCGGGGCGGATCGTGACGGGGGCCTGCTGGGCGACGACCCCGGCCGCGCCGGCCCGCGTGCGGATGATGACGGAGGCCGGCGCGTTGACGCTGGGCAGGCCGAAGGCGGCTTGGGCGGTGGCGGCGGGCAGGACGACGCCGAGCATGAGCTGCGGCAGGGCCGGAACCTTCTTCAGCACACCCGTGACCATGTACTGCTGGCCCTGGATCCGGATGGGGCAGGGCACGGCGTCGGCCGTGATGCCGAGCTGGGTGGCGACGGCCGTCGAGACGAGGGCGACACGGGCGGCGTGGGCCTCCGCGAACTCGGAGTAGATGTTGCCGCCCGCGAGGCTCGCCTCGGCGGCCTTGAGCGCGCCCGAGTCGGCCGCGAAGGCCTGCACCTTGACCGGCTCGCCGCTGGCCAGGGCAGGTTGGGCGTCAACCGTCTGCCCGTTGTTGACCGACCACCAGCGGCCGGCCGCCACCTCGCCGTCGATCTGGGCGAGACGCTTCGAAGTATCGGCCGGGAACGGCAACGTGGCCGTGTTGGGCGGCGGGTATTGGGTGACGTTGACGGTGGTGGCGTCCAGCAGTGTGAAATCCGCGCTGATCTGACCGGAGGCGGTGGCGGAGATGCCGGTGACCGCGACGAAGCTGCCGATGCCGAGGACGGTGCCGAGCATCGTGAAGATCGCGCGGCCGGGGCGTTGCAGCAGGCCGGCGAGGATCTCGAACCACAGGGCGGCCAGGCGCATGCGGGCGGGGCACGGCTGTGCGACCGTGGGCGGGGCCGGGGTTTCGGGTTGAGCCTGGGGTGCGGGTTGGGCCTGGGTTTGGGCCGGGTTCTCAATCTCCGTCTCGATCTGAGTCTCGGTCTCCGTCTCGGTCTCAGTCGGCATCGGAGAGCCTCCCGTCGAGCATGACGAACCGCCGCCGGCCGCGCGCCCCGACGGTCGGGTCGTGCGTGATGACGACGAGCGTGATGCCGGTGCCGTTGAGCTGGTCGAACAGGTCCATGATGGCGTGGCCGTTGGCCTGGTCGAGCGAGCCGGTCGGCTCGTCGCACAACAGCACCTCGGGGCCGCCCGCGATGGCCCGGGCGATGGCGACGCGCTGCTTCTCGCCGCCCGAGAGGTGGGCCGGCAGGGCGTTCGCCTTGTGCGGCAGGCCGACCCGTTCGAGCGCGGCGAGGGCCCGTTCGCGGCGCTGGCGGGCCGTGGCGTGGGAGTAGATGCCGGCCAGCTCGACGTTCTCGCGGGCGCTGCGGAACGGCAGCAGGTGGAACGCCTGGAAGATGAACCCGAAAGCGGCGGCGCGCAACCCGGCGCGCCGGGCCTGGCTGATCGCGGTCGTGTCCGTGCCGGCCACACGGTAGACGCCCGATGTCGGTTGATCCAGTAGTCCGATGACGTTCAGCAGGGTCGATTTGCCGGAGCCGGACGGTCCCATGACCGTGACGTAGTCGCCATGTTCAATCGTTAGGTTGATGCCGCGCAGGGCCCGAACCGGGGGGTCACCCGGGTAGGTGCGGACCAGGGAGTCGAGTTCGAGGAGGCTCATCGGCTCACCACGACGCGGTCGCCGGCCGCGAGCGACGCGCCCGCCGCGGGCGTGACCTGGACGAGCGTGTCGCCGACCACGCCGGGTTTGACGGCGACGCGGCTCAGCTGGTCGTGGGCGCCGGCCTTCTCGACGTAGGCCGCGCCGCTCTGGTCGACGCGGATCGCGCTGATCGG
>JAISIU010000165.1 GCA_031261885.1 Bifidobacteriaceae bacterium | reverse complement strand
CGCCCGATCAGCTCGGCGGCTTGGCCGACCACGGCCGGGTCCGTGCCGAACAGCTGAACGGAGCGCGGCCGCTCCCCCGGCCACTGCTCGAGCAGGCGATAGGCCTTCGGGTTGCGCTGAACCAGCGCCTGGGCGGAGACCATCTCCGCGACGAACAGCCCGGGCCCGAACCAGCGGCACAGCGCCCGGTAGGGCGCGTTCGTGACGCCGGCCATCGGCGAGAGCGCGACGGGCGCGGGCGTGGTCAGGGATCCGAGCCGCAACGGTTCGGCCCGGCCCGGGACGGTCAGGACCGAGCCCTGACGCCCGAGGTCAGCGCCGGCATCGTCCGTCGAACCCGCCGGACCCGCCGTACCCGCCCGGCCCGGCTCCCCGGGTGACGTGTCCCGCCCGGGCAACCGGCCGGCATCGGCGGCCGCACCGCCGGTCAGTGGCACCCCACGAGGCGCTCGGCGAGGTAACCGCGCACCTGGTCGAGCGCGACGCGCTCCTGGGCCATCGTGTCGCGGGCGCGGATCGTGACGGCCTGGTCCTCGAGCGTGTCGAAGTCGACGGTGACGCAGAACGGCGTGCCGATCTCGTCCTGGCGGCGGTAGCGCCGGCCGATGGCGCCGGCGTCGTCGAAGTCGATGTTCCAGTGCTGCCGCAGCTCGGCGGCCAGGTCCTTGGCCTTCGGCGAGAGCTTCTCGTTGCGGCTCAGCGGCAGCACGGCGGCTTTGACGGGCGCGAGGCGCGGGTCGAGCCGCAGCACGACGCGCTTGTCGACGCCGCCCTTCGTGTTCGGGGCCTCGTCCTCGTGATAGGCCTCGACGAGGAACGCCATGAGGCTGCGGGTCAGGCCCGCCGCCGGCTCGATGACGTACGGGATGTAGCGTTCGCCGGAGGCCTGGTCGAAGTAGGACAGGTCCTTGCCGGAGTGCTCGGAGTGGGTCGTGAGGTCGTAGTTGGTGCGGTTGGCGATGCCTTCCAGTTCGCCCCATTCGGAGCCGACGAACCCGAAGCGGTATTCGATGTCGACGGTCCGCTTGGAGTAGTGGGACAGCTTCTCCTTCGGGTGTTCGTAGTGGCGCAGGTTCTCGCGCTTGATCCCGAGGTCCGTGTACCAGTCGGTGCGGTGGCCGATCCAGTACTCGTGCCACTCCTCGTCGGTGCCGGGCACGACGAAGAACTCCATCTCCATCTGCTCGAACTCGCGCGTGCGGAAGATGAAGTTGCCGGGCGTGATCTCGTTGCGGAAGCTCTTGCCGATCTGGCCGATGCCGAACGGCGGCTTCTTGCGCGCGGCGGCCAGGACGTTCTGGAAGTTGATGAAGATGCCCTGGGCCGTCTCGGGCCTCAGGTAGTGGAGGCCGGACTCGTCCTCGACGGGGCCGAGGTACGTGCGGAGCAGGCCGGAGAACTGGCGCGGTTCGGTGAAGGTGCTCTGGCCCTTGGCGCCGCAGTTGGGGCACGGCACGCCGGCCAGGCCGCCCTCGGGCGCGTGGCCCTTGCGCTCGGTGTACTCCTCTTCGAGGGTGTCGGCGCGGAAACGCTTGTGGCAGTTGGTGCATTCGACGAGCGGGTCGGTGAAGACCTTGACGTGGCCGGAGGCCTCCCAGACCTGGCGCGGCAGGATGATCGAGGAGTCGAGGCCGACGATGTCGTCGCGGCTCGTCACCATGTAGTGCCACCACTGGCGCTTGATGTTCTCCTTCAGCTCGACGCCGAGCGGCCCGTAGTCCCAGGCGGAGCGCGTGCCGCCGTAGATCTCGCCGCACGGGAAGACGAACCCGCGGCGTTTGGCGAGGGAGATGACTTGGTCGAGGGCGGAGGGTGCGGCTTTCGGCACGGTGGTGGTCCTTTTCTGTGGGCGGACCGGCTGGCTGCCGGCCCTTTGGGTGTGGCGCGAGGCCGCAGGCCAGCTTACCGGGAACTTGACACGGGAATTTGCGATAGTGATAATCATTCTCATGTCGTCACCCCGTTGGTCCGGGCACGCCCGGTCCGCCGCCGATGCCGGCGCCCACCTCGCGCTGGCGGCCGCCGATGGCGGCGCTCACCTCACGCTCGGCGCGGTCACGCGCGGCGCCCGCCCGGCAAGGCGGCGCGCGGTCCGCTTCCTCGCGGCCGCGGGCGCGGCCGCCGCCGCGCTCGCGCTCACCGCCTGCGGCACGTCCGGCTCGGCCGGCGGCGCGGCCGCCACGGGCCCGGGCTCCGGGCTCACGATCGTCACGGCCTTCTACCCGCTCCAGTGGGTCTCGGAGAACGTGGCGCTCAAAGGCACCAAGGTCACGTCGCTGACGCCGAGCGGCGCGGAGCCGCACGACCTCGAGCTCTCCCCCTCGCAGGTCTCCCAGATCCGCACGGCCGACGTCGTCGTGTACATCAAGGGCTTCCAGCCCTCCGTCGACAAGGCCGTCCAGCAGGCCAAACCCAAGCACGCCATCGACGTCGCCGCGCTGCCGAACATCGACCCGATGACCCTGGACCAGGAAGCCGCCGCCGGCATCACGCAGTCGGACGGCTACACCGCCTCGCCGTCGGCCGACCCAGCCGCCCAGGCCGCGGCCTCAGCCAAGGCGAAGGCCGGCGCGGCCGGCCTCGACCCGCACCTGTGGCTCGACCCGAACAACCTCGTCCCCGTGGCCGGCGCCGTGGCCCGCGCGCTCACGGCCGTGGACAAGGCCCACGCCGCCACCTATGACGCGAACGCGAACACGCTCGGGGAGAGACTCGGGGCACTGTCTACCGAGTTCAGCGCCGGGCTCCAGGCCTGCGCCTCGACGAGGATCGTCACGACCCACGCCGCCTTCGGCTACCTGTCGAAGCGCTACGGGCTCGTCCAGCTCTCCGTCGGCGGCCTCGACCCGGAGGCCGAACCCTCGCTCCAGCGCATCCGCACAGTGGCGGCCTCGCTCAAGGGTTCGGACGTCACCACGGTGTTCTTCGAGGAGACGGCCTCCCCCGACATCGCCGAGACGCTCGCGAAGGACGACGGGCTCAAGGCCGAACGGCTCGACCCGATCGAGACCTCGAACACCGAAGGCGACTACATCGCGCGCATGCGCACCGACCTGAAGACCCTGGAGGCCGCGCTCCAATGCCACTGACCAGCCCAAACGCGACGCCCGCGGCTCCCGCGGCTCCTACGGCCCAGGCGCCCGTCGTCGAGGCCCGCGGCCTCACGGTCACACTCGACGCCACACCGATCGTGCGCGGCATCGACCTCGCCATCCCCGCCGGACAGATGGTGGCACTGCTCGGCGCCAACGGCTCCGGCAAGTCGACCACCATCAAGGCGCTGCTCGGCATCCTGCCCCATGAGGGCCGCGCCGCCCTGTTCGGCCAGACCGAGCACCGCCTGGTCCCGTGGAG
>JAISIU010000135.1 GCA_031261885.1 Bifidobacteriaceae bacterium | reverse complement strand
GCGAGCGCGGCGGGTGCGGGCGTCGAGTGGCCGTGCCACAACCCGACCACGAGCGCCACGACGGCGATGACGACGACGAGGCCGCCGCCGATGACGAGGATCGGCGCCGCGCGGTTCGGCTTGTTGCCCGTACCCGGGGTCGGCATCGGTCCGTAGGCGGGGCCGGTGGGTGGGTAGGGCTGGCCGGGACCGGCGGCCTGGTAGCCGCCGGGGTAGGGGGTGCCCGATGCCGGGTACCCGGCCTGGGCGTAGCCGCCGGGTACGGCGGGAGGTTGGTAGGCGGTGCCCGATGCCGGAGGCGCGGCTTGGTAGGGCTGGCCCGGTTGGTACGGGTACCCGGTTTGGGCGTCCGATGCCGGGGGAACTGCCGGGTAGGGCTGGCCCGGTTGGTACGGGTACCCGGCCTGGGGGGTGCCGGTTTGGGGGGTGCTGCCGATGGGCGGCGCGTAGGGCGACGGGGGGGACGGGCCGGCGGGGGCGGCGACGGACGGCGGCTGGACGCCGGGCAGTGGTGGTGAGGGGGACACGGGGGTGGGGCCCGCGTCGTTCTGGCTCGAGGGGCCGGCCGGGGCGGCGGGAGTGGTGTTCGGGTCAGAGGGCGGCACTGACATTGGGGTGACTCCAAGCTGTGAGGGGGCGCGCGCGGGCGCGCCACTCAGCACATTACCCATTGTGGCCGGTGCCGCGCCGCCGCTGGCTCGCCGCGCGGCCGAGCCGTTCTGAACGTGGCTGGTTGCCGTTGGCTGGCGGATGCCGTGGCGGGTGCCGGGAGCATCGTTCCCTTGGCTGGTGACGACCGCGAAACTTAACACATAGCCCTCGCCCTGCGTTAAGTAACTGTTAAGTTAAGTTGTTATGGACGGCGACCTGACCTCTGAGGTTCTGACCGGCATCGTCGGTGGGCTCCGCGACGGCCGTGCCGATACCGCCAATGTCGAGGTGAGGGCTGCGGTGCGGCGGCTGCCCGCGTCGCTGCCCGCCACGCTCAGCGCGTTCGCCAATGGCCCCGGCGGGCTGGTGCTGCTGGGCCTCGACCCGGCGGCGGGCTTTGTTCCCACCGAGGGCTTCCGTGCCAAGCGCACGCGCGACGCGCTCCAGGAGGCGCTGACCCAGACCGTGCGGCCCGCGCTGCACGCCCCCGTCCAGGTCATCGGCTTCGAGGGGCACAAGGTTGTCGCCACGTGGGTTGACCCGATCCCGCCGCGCGAGCGTCCCTGCCACGTCCGGGCCGAGGGCAGGCACCGGGGCAGCTACTTCCGGGACCGCGGCACGAGCCGCCGGCTCACGCCGCAGGAGGTCGAGCGACTGGCCGCCGAACGCCACCAGCCCCACTGGGACGAACAGGCCGTGCCGGACGCGACCACGGATGACTTCGATCCCGGCCTGGTCGAGGCGCTCGTAGCACGCCAACGCCGCTTGCGGCCCACGGTGTTCGGCGGGGCAACCCCGGCCGAGGTGCTGCTGAGGCTCCGCGCGACCCGGCGCGACCAGGACGGCGTGGTCCGCCCGACGCTGGGCGGCCTGCTCGCCCTCGGCGCCTTCCCGCAGGAGTTCTTCCCGCGGCTCACCGTCGACTTCGCCGCCTATCCGGGGCCGGACAGGGAGCCGACGTTGGCCGGTGAGGAACGCCTGCTCGATGCCGTGACCCTGGCCGGACCGATCCCCGAGCTCGTCGCGCAAACCGTCGCGGCCATAGCGCGTTGTTCCGGCGCGGGCGGCGAGGCCGGCCCTCCGACGGGTCCTTCGGTGGGCTCCGCCTATCCGCCCGTGGCGGTTCGCGAAGCGGTCGCGAACGCCCTCATGCACCGCGATTACTCGGAGGAGTCGTGCGGCACGGCCGTGACGGTCGACCTGTTCCCGGACCGGCTCGAGGTCACGAGCCCCGGCGGGCTGTTCGGCACCGCCACCGTCCGAACGCTCGGCACGGCCGGCCCGTTCCAGACCCGCAACCCGCGCCTGTGCGCCCTGCTCGAAGACACACCACTGCCGGACGGCACGATGGTGGCCGGACGCCGCGGCACGGGCTTCGCCCAGATCCTCGCCGCGCTGGCCGCCAGTGGTAGTCCCGCACCCGAGCCGCACGATTCCGTCGCCTTCTTCACGCTCGTCACACCCCACCGCGCGGCGGCCCGCGGCGGCGGGTCCAAGGAGGCGAGGCGCGGCCCAGACCGTGCCGCGACGGTCGTGTCTCGCGGTACCCGGGCGCACAGCAAGGCGCTGGACAAGGTACGTGCCGCCCTGAGCCAAGCGAACGGTCCGGCATCGGCCGCTGAACTGGCCGCCACCACCCACCTGAGCCGCACCGCCGTCGTCGTCGCGCTGAACCGCCTGATCGCGGCTGGCGAGGTCGCCCCGACCGCCCCACCGCGCAGCCCGGCCCGCCGCTACCGCCCCACCCTCTACGGCACAGCCCGCCAACCGTCCCATTAGTGTCAGTGGTCGCCGGTAGCCTGAGAGGGATGTCGATTCAACCGCTGCTGTTCGAGCTGGAGCCGGTCCCCGCACCGGGTCCCCAGCCAGCGCCGCGCACCCCGAAGGAGCGCGGCGCGGTCTTCACGCGGCAGTCGGTGGTCGATTTCATGCTGGACCTGGTTGGTTACACGGCGGATAGACCGCTGTGGACCGTGCGGCTGCTCGAACCGTCCGCCGGGGACGGGCGCTTCGTGCTGAGCGCCATTTCGCGGCTACTGGCCGCCTGGCAAGCCGGGCCGAACGCTGACGATGATTCCGTGCTGGACTCTGCGATTCGGGCCGTTGAGCTCGACCCGGCCACGTGCCGAGACTTACGGTCCCACGTAGCGTCCGTGTTACGGGACGGCGGCGTGCCGGAACTCTCGGCCAGACGGCTCGCCCGCACCTGGGTGAGGAACCAAGACTTCCTGTTGGGCGACATCGTCGGCCCGTTCGATGCCGTGGTCGGCAACCCGCCGTACATCCGCCAGGAGCTCATCCCGAACGCGACCCTGGCCCGTTACCGCGACTGCTACCCGACCATGGTGGGCCGTGCCGACGTCTATGTGCCGTTCTTCGAGCGCTCGCTGAGCCTGCTGACACCGGGCGGAAAACTGTGCTTCATCTGCGCGGACGCGTGGACCAAGAACGACTACGGCCGCGCGCTGCGCCGACTGGTCGCCAGCCGGTTCGCGTTACGCGCCTACGTCGACATGTACGGCACCGACGCGTTCGAGGAGGATGTCGGTGCCTACACCTCTATTACTGTGATCGAGCGCGGCCAGGCCGGCCCGGTCCGGTCCGTGCGCGCAGAGTCGACGGAACCGGCGTACCTGGCGGGGTTACGGATGGCGCTCACATCGTCTTCGGCGGGAACGTCCACCGTCGCGACGGTGGCGGCGCCGGCTCGTGGCGGTGGCCCGTGGCTGCTCAAAGCGGATCGGAGGCTCAGCACCGTTCGACTGTTGGAGGACGCGGCTCCTGCGTTGGAGCAAACCGGGTGCCATGTCGGGATCGGCGTCGCGACCGGCGCGGACAAGGTGTTCGTCGCACCGTTCGCCGCGCTCGACGTCGAGGATTCCCGCAAGCTGCCGCTCGCCACCAACCAGGATGTGGTGGAAGGCCGGGTCACTTGGTCGGGTTTGGGAGTGGTCAATCCGTGGTCCGATGACGGCGGGCTGGTCAGCCTCGCGGAGTTCCCTCGGTTGGCCGCTTACCTGGAGCCGTTCCGCGAGTGCCTGGCGCGGCGGCACACGGCGAGGCGCGACCCGGCGCGGAGCTGGTACCGGACGATCGACCGGATCACGCCTGAACTGACCCGCCGGCCCAAGCTGTTGATCCCGGACATCCGCGTCAACGGCAACGCCATCGCCTACGAGCCGGGTGAGCTCTATCCGCACCACAACCTCTACTACGTGACGGCGATGTCCTGGGATTTGAGGGCCTTACAGGCCGTGTTGCGCTCCGGCATCGCGAAACTGTTCATTGACGCCTACGCCGTGCGGATCGGCGGCGGCTACCTGCGTTTCCAAGCCCAGTACCTGCGCCGCATCCACGTCCCGGCCTGGGCCGGTATCCCACCCGAGCTCCGCAGCGAGCTCATCGCGGCCGGCACAGCGGGTCAGCTGCTCCCCACCGAAACTTTGGAGCGCGTCTACCGCGTCCCGGCCGGATCGCTATCCGCCCTGGATGAAGAGAGCCAACGATGACGCTCAACCTGCGGCCGTTCGAACTTGGCGCCGAACTGGCCGTCGAACACTTCTGGACCACTCGTGCCCAGGCCGCCGCCCACCAGGGCGCCGCCGGTTCCATCGACCACGGCGAGCGACGCGGCGTGACAGCCGGAAAGAACATGGACGGATTCGTCAACGTCCTCGCCGAGCTCGCCGTCGCGAATGGCTTACCGGACGCCGAAGTCCACACGCGCAAGAGCCTCCTGACGCTGCCCGGCTATTTCCGTCCCACCAAGAACTGGGACATGCTCATCACCCACCACGGGCGCCTCATCGCCGCCGTCGAGCTCAAGAGCCAGGTCGGTCCGTCCTTCGGCAACAACTTCAACAACCGGGCTGAAGAGGCGATCGGCACCGCGACCGACCTCTGGACCGCGTTCCGCGAGGGCGCATTGGGCAACACCAGACCCTTCGTTGGCTGGCTGATCCTCGTCGAGGACTGCCGTAAATCTCGCGTCCCAGGGCAGCGTCTCGACTCCCCTCACTTCCCCGTGAGGCCGGAGTTCGCGCATGCCTCCTACCTCGACCGCTACGCGCTGCTCTGCACCAAATTGGTCCGCGAGAACCTCTACACCCACGCCGCCGTCATCGCGTCCCCGCGCGACGCCGGCGCCGAAGGCACCTACCACGACCTGACAGACTCCACGAGCTTCAGTGCCTTCGCAAGAGCTTTCGCCGCCCACATCGCCGCGGTCTAAGCGCCTCATCACAATAGATTACTTTCCGTGACGCGGAAACTAACCCTCAGTGAGCGGCGGCAGGTTGCCGCTGCAGCCGCCGGATCCGTGCGCGCCGAGGGTATGCCACCCAGTCCCGCCGCCCTCCACCTGGTCGACCTGATGGTCCAGGGCAAAGCGACCTACCAGGAAACTATTGCCGCCATACTCGCCGCCCATGGGATCGACCGGGTTGCTCAACCGTGACGAAACAGCAATCTTCGAAAACACTCA
>JAISIU010000129.1 GCA_031261885.1 Bifidobacteriaceae bacterium | reverse complement strand
GGAGGCCGCCAGGCCGGCGGTCAGCGCGACGATCAGGGTCTTGGCGCGCTTCATTGGGGGTGCACTCATAGTGGGTTTTCTCCGTTTGGGGTTTGGGACGCGGGGCCGATGCCGGCGGTGCCGGCCGCGGGCTTCGCATCGATTGGTTCGCGGCGCCCAACCCGGTCATTGTCAGGAGGGCGGGTCGCCGCGATAGGACTTAAGTACCATAAAGAAGATTTCGCCGGGAGTGAACGGCCAGTCGCCGCGAGCGCCGGGTTTTGGTCCATAAGAGCAGGTCAAGCCTTGATGTCGATATTGCAACCATCGCGTTTTGGGAACGTAATTGCGTAGAAATACCTAAGCCATCTCGCCAACGCACCATCGCGCCAACGCCGCCGCACGCCTGCCTCAGGACGCGCCCGCCCCGCCGCGCCGGGCACCGCTCAGGGCACGCGGTGCAGGTAAACCGGTCCCGCCTTCGTGTCGCACTGCCACAGGGGATAGGGCAGCACGCGCCAGTGCAGTGACCCGCCCCGCGCCTGGCACGCCGCCTCCGCGCGTGGCTTGGTCACGGCGTCGAGCGGGCCGCCCAGGCCCGGCGCGCCGAACGCCAACACGAGCGTCGCCACGGCGAACACCGCGACCGCCGCCGGCCACCCGGCCAACCGCCTCCACCCACGCCGGTCCGCCGCCCCGGTCCGTCGCCGCACGCCCCGCGACCCAACAGCCTCGGCGCGCCCGCGCGGCAACCCCTCGATCCACGCGGCCGTGCCGCGCCCGGCCCGCGCCAGGGCCCGCCTGGTCGGGAAGACCGGCTCCTCGGCGCCGTGACTGCCCAGGCCACCTGGCGCCGCTCCACCCGGCACGTTTCCAGCCGGCGCAGCCGCGCCCAGCTCCACTTCGCCTGACCGCACCCCAGCGTTGCCGGCCCTGTCCTCCCGGCCGGACCGGCCGGCATCGGCCGCGTGCCGGGAACGGTACGGAACGGCATCGCCGGCCCGCTCAGCCGCTTCCTGCGACCGCCCCGCCCGGCCACGCTCCGAACCGGACCACCCGGGTCCCACGGGCCGCGCGCCATCGGCGGCCGGCCTGGGCCGATGCACCAACGGCATGTAAACGGGCAACATGCCCGGCAGCAGCTCGGTCGGGGAATCCGGCACGTCGAGATGCTCCGCGCCCTCCGCCCGTGCGGCCGCGCGCGCCGCCTTCGCCTCCCGGGACTTGCGCGTCGCGGACCGGCGGTCCACCGGTTTCCCGCCCGTGCCGCCGCTCGGCGCGAACGGCCCGGCCAGGCCGCCCCGATCCCCGCTTCGACTAGCCACGGTTCCCGGCCCTATGCCGCACTGCCGGACGCGCCGCCATCGGACGTGCCGGCATCGGACAACTCATCACCGCGGCCCAACAACGTGGCCAACGTCCGGTACCGCTCGCCCCAACCCCAGGCCTCGCGCACCCAGGCCCGCCCAGCCCGGCCCATGCGTGCCGCCATCGCCGGATCGGAGAGCAGCGCCACGATGGCCGCGCCCACGTCCCGGGGCGACGTCGGATCCACGACGAACCCCGTCTCGGCCTGTCTTACGGTCTCCGGCGCGCCGCCATCGGCCCCCACCACGACGGGCAGGCCGCAAGCGGCCGCCTCCAGGTAAACGATCCCCAAGCCCTCAACCTGCAACCCGTGGTAGCGGTTGCGGGACGGACCGACGAACACCGACCCGGCCGCGTACGCCAACCGCATCGACTCCCACGGCAACCCGCCCGTGAACCGGACCGTGCGCCCCAAGCCGAGCGAGGCCGCGAGCTCGCGCAGCGACGCCGCCTGCGGGCCCTTGCCGACAATCAGCAACCGCGCCTCCGGGTAGCGCGCCAACACGCGCCGCCACGCCTGGAGCACCACGTCCTGGCCCTTGCGCTTCACGAGCCGTCCGGCGCACACGACGACGGGACCCTCGCCCAGCCCCCAACGCCGGCGCGCCTGCCGGGCCAGCGGCCCGCCGGGGCCCTCGGCGGCGACCTCGTCGAACACGGACGCCTCGACGGCCGGCGACATCTTCACCCAGTTGGCCCCCGGCCCGACGGCCGGCGCCAACCGGTCCACCATGTAATCCGCGATGTACGTGATCGCGTCGCAGGAACGGGCCACGCGCCTCAGCACCTGCCGGGTGCCCGGCAGGCCGGCCCACCACAGCTCATGCCCGTGCGTGGTCGCGACGAACCGCGAGGCCCCCGTGGTGCTTCTCAGGGTCGCGGCCATGAGCCCGAGCGGCACGGAGGACCCGAACCACACCGAGTCGCAGTCGTAGCGCGCGATCAGGGCCTGCGCCCGCCGGACCGCCTGGGGCGTCGGCAGCAGCACGGACGTGTCGGCCCGGTCAACGGGGAACGGCAGGGTCCGGTCGTAATCCGGCCCGCCCGGCGTCCGGGACGTGTAGACCACGACCCCATCCGCGGGGAAACGGGTCGCCATTTCCCTGACAAACGTCTCGATGCCGCCCTGACGGGGCGGGAAATCGTTCGTGATGATCAACGTCCGATGGCGCACGGCACCAGCGTAGCGGCGGGCCCCCCGGAGTTCCGGCGCGCCCGCCGCGCGCCATGTCGTTGCGTGGCCCTCCCCCCCAACGACCCGATGGGAGCTCCCTCGCCTCATCGGGGCTTGTCGAGCCTCATGGTCGTTTGCCAGGGGCTTGTCGAGCCTGATGGCCGTTTCCGGGTACCCGGCAGAGCCATCAGGCTCGACAAGCTGGGAAGAAACAGCCAGACCGCTCGACAAGCTGGCTTCGTTCCGGCGCGCCCGCCGCGCGCGCCTTTTCTGTCACAGGTCTCACCTAGGCTCGGGGCATGCGGTTCATCCACACCTCGGACTGGCACCTCGGGCGCACGTTGCACGGGGAGTCGCTGGCCGTCGCCCAGCAGGCGTTCGCGGACCATCTGGTCGGGCTTGTCAAGGAGTCCGGCGCCGCGGCCGTGCTCGTGGCGGGGGATGTGTATGACAGGGCCGTGCCGCCGCCGGAGGCCGTCGCGCTGCTGTCGGAGACGCTGCGCCGGCTCACGGAGTTGGCCCACGTCGTCGTGATCTCCGGCAACCACGACTCCGCCGTGCGGCTCGGCTTCGGCGCCGCGCTGATGCGCCCTGAGCTGCACGTTTGCACGGACATGCGGCGGGCGGGCCGGCCCGTTGTGATCCCGGACCCGGCCGGTGGGCCGGGCCTCGCGGTCTACCCCATTCCGTACCTGGATCCGGACGTGGCGCGCGTGCGGCTCGCACCGGGCGGGCCCGGTGGGGGGGAGGACGATGCCGTCGCGCCGGAACCGCTGGCCCGGTCCCACCGGGCGGTACTCGGCGAGGCGATACGGCGGGTCCGGGCGGACATTCAACGGTCCGGCTTCGGCGGGCCGGGCGCGCCGCCGGCCGTCGCCCTCGCGCACGCCTTCGTGACGGGCGGGCGGGCCAGCGACTCGGAGCGGGACATCCGTGTGGGCGGCGTGGACCAGGCGCCGTCCGGGCTGTTCGGCGGCGTCGGCTATGCGGCGCTCGGCCACCTGCACGGCCCGCAGGCCGTGCCGTATGTCGCTGCTCAGGAGGAAGCTTGTCGAGACTCTTGGCAGTCTGATCCCGGCTTGTCGAGCCTTGTGGCTGTCACGGGGGTCTCGGAACAGCCATCAGGCTCGACAAGCTCTCGGCAAACAGCCAAAACGCTCGACAACGGTCCTGGTCTTGGGATGGAAGATCCCGATGCTGAGGTCGGGAGCGGGGCGGATCCCGTACTGCGGTACGCCGGATCGCCGCTGGCCTTCTCGTTCTCCGAGGAGCACCAGGCCAAGTCCACGGCCGTCGTGGACATCGATCAGGGCGGCCGGGTGGGCGTCGAGCTCGCGCCGGCGCCCGTGCCCCGGCCCCTCACCACCGTGCGCGGGGCTCTGGATGACCTGCTCGGACCCGCGTTCGAGGACGTGGCGGACCACTGGGTCAGGGCCATCGTGACGGATCCGGTCCGGCCGCGCGAGATGGTCCAGCGGCTCAAGGCCCGGTTCCCCCACGCCCTCGTCATGCTGCACGAGCCGGCGGGGACGGCCGGGGCGGAGGCGCCGCGGGCCGGGCGCGTCCAGGCGGAACGCGACCCGTTGGAGGTCGGCGCGGAGTTCGTCGAGTACGTCACGGGCGCGCCGCCGTCGGACCAGGAGGCTGTCCAGCTCCGGGCCGCGCTCGAGTCAGTTCTGGCCGGGGCGGCAGGGAGGGAGAACTGATGCGGCTCCATACCTTGTATATGCGCGGCATCGGTCCGTTCGCCGGCACCGAGGTCATCGACTTCGACCGGCTCGGCGCGGCGGGCCTGTTCCTGCTGGAGGGCCCCACCGGGGCCGGCAAGTCGACCATCATCGACGCGATCACGTACGCGCTGTACGGCAAGGTGGCCAGCTCCGAACAGGTCGAGGCGCGCATGCGGTCCGAGTTCGCGGACCCGGTCTCGGAATCGGTCATCCACCTCGTCTTCTCGACGGGCCGCGGCGTCTATTGGGTGCGCCGCACGCCGGACTACGAGCGCGCCAAGCGGCGCGGCGCCGGCACCACGCACCAGAACGCGACGGTCAAGCTGTGGCGGCTCACCTCGACGGACGCGGCGGCGGCCGCGTGGGCCGCCTGGGGCGTCACGGCGGCGGGCGGGGCCGCCGGGAGCGAACCCGCGCCGCCCGGGGAGCCCGTCTCGACCAACCGGGGCGAGGTGGACGGCGAGATCGCGCGGGCCGTGGGGCTCACGCACGCCCAGTTCGCACAGACCATCGTGCTGCCGCAGGGCCAGTTCGCGAGCTTCCTCAGGGCCAAGCCGGAGGACCGTTCCGAGATCCTCCAAACCGTGTTCGGCACCGCGCTGTACGACCAGTGGACCGATGAGCTGGCGCGGCGCGCCAACCAGGCGCGCAAAGGAGTCGAGGAGTCGCGGGCCCGTGTCGCCACCGCGGCCGAGGCCTTCGTCGCGGCCGCCGGTCTCGGCGCCGCGGGCGGTGAACAGGCCGGTGGACAAGCGGGTGAGCCAGCAGCAGCGGCCCCGGCCGGCGCGGCGGCGGGCGAGGACCCGGCGGCGGCGCTGACCGAGGCGGCCGCCCAGGTGGGGGCCTCGGGCGAGGGCGCGGCCGCGCTCACGTCAGCGCTGGCCACCCAGGTGACGCGCCTTGAGGACCAGGCGGCCCAAGCGGCCCAGGCCCAGCAGGCCGCGGCCGCCGCGCACGCCGAACTGACGGCCCAGGAGAAGGCCCAGGACACCGCGCTCCGGGCGGCTCTCCGCCGGGCCAAGCTGACGGCGGACCTGGCCCAGCTGGACGCGGACGCCGAGGCGGCCGCGACCCGGGCCGCCCAACTGGAGGCCGCGCGCCGGGCCGCGCCCGTGGCCGTGCCGCTCAAGGCCGTCGCCCAGGCGCTGACCCAGGCGGGCCGCGCGCTCGGCGCCGGGGCGGAGGCGGCATCGGACCCGGCGGTCGCCGGCGCGCTCGCGGCGGCCGGCGGTGGTACGGCCGCGGCCTGGCGCCAAACCGCCCTGGCCTCGGAGCCCGCGGCCCAGGGGGCGGCCCGCGCGGCCGGTGGCGCGGAGGCGAAATCGATCACGGCGGCGGCCGCGGCGGCCACCGGCGCGGTCGCGGACCTCGGCGAACGCATCGGCCGTTTCGCGGCCCTCGCCACCAGGGAAGAGGACCTGGGCCGGCGCCGGACCGCCCTGGCACAGCGCGCGGCCGCACTCGACAAGAAGGAGGCCAAGGCCCAGGCCGCCCAGCAGAAGGCCACGGATCAGGTCGCGGCGGCGGAACAGGCGCTGACCGCCGCGCGCGAATTCGCCGTCAGGCAGCATCAGGCCCGCGTCGCCGGTATCGCGGCCGAACTGGCCGAGGGTCTGGAACCGGGGGAGCCGTGCCCGGTCTGCGGTGGCACGGATCATCCGGCTCCGGCCCAGCCCGGTGCGGACTACATCGGCCCGGAGGCCGTCGCCGAGGCGGAACAGCGGGTCACGGATAAAGGCGCGGCCCTGGCGACGGCGCGGGACGCCCTCGCCGGCTTCGCCCAAGCGGTGACCGACCCGTTGGCGCGGGACCGCGCCGCGCTCGAGGCGGACACGGCTCAGCTCGACCAGGACCGCACGGACCTTACCCAGGCCGTCGCGGCCGACATCGCCCGTGACCAGGTGTCCCAAGCGGATAGGCCCGGTCCCACTGGTGAGAGCGCTGCCGGCCAGGACGCGGCCGGCGTCCAGGACCAGGCCACGGGCACCGCGCCCACGGCCTCGGCCCGCCTGGAAACCCTGCGCGGCCAGCTCGCCACCACCACGCGCTGGCGCGACACGCTCGCCGCCATCCGGGACGCGTTGGCTGGTGTCGCCACGCGGCGTGCGGAACTGGACCAGGCGCTGGCGCAGGCGGGTTTCCCGGACGCGGCCGCTGCCCAGGACGCGGCGCTGGAACCGAACGCGCTGACCGCACTGGAACGGCAGGTGACGGCCGAACGCGAGGCGCGGGCCGGCATCGTGCGCGGGCTGGCCGAACCGGACGTGGCGGCGGCCGCGCCTGACCCGGCGCCGCTGGAAGCGGCGCTCGAAGATCTGCGTGGCCGGCTCGCCGAGGCGGCGGACGCTCTGGCGGCGGCGCAACGCGTCCAGGCGGTGGCGGCCGACCGCCACGCCAAGGCCTCCGCCGCCGCCGGCCGCGTGACGGACGCCATCGACCAGGTCCTGGGCGGGGCCGAGCAGGCGGCCGCCATCGTGCGCCTGGCCCAGCTCGCCACGGCCGCCGGGCAGGACAACCGGCGCGGCATCACGCTGCCCACGTACGTGCTGCTCCGGCGGTTCGAGGACGTGGTCGCGGCCGCCAACGAACGGCTCGTGCCGATCTCGGACGGCCGCTACGAGCTGCGGCACTCCGAAACCAGGGAGGCCGTGCGCAACCGCAAGACTGGGCTCGCGCTCCAGGTGCTGGACCATGTCACGGACACGCCGCGCGACCCGCGCACGCTCTCGGGCGGTGAGACGTTCTACGTGTCGCTGGCGTTGGCGCTTGGGCTGGCGGACATCGTGCGCGCGGAGGCCGGCGGCGTGGACCTCGGCACGTTGTTCATCGACGAGGGCTTCGGCTCGCTCGACCCGGGTGTGCTCGACTCGGTGTTGGCCCAGCTGGTGCGGCTGCGCGGCGCCGGCCGCGTGGTCGGCGTCGTCTCGCACGTCGAGGCGCTGAAGTCCATGATCGCCGAGCGCGTCGCGGTCCGCCGCCGCACCGACGGCCCCGGCAGCACGCTCACGGTCGTGGCCTGACCGGTTAGGCCGCCACGAGGTCGCCGAAGGCGTCCCGGAAGGCGCTGAGCAACGGTTCGTTGAACAGGACGAACCGGACCAGGTCGACGGTCGGGCCGGCATCGGCCGCGTCACCGGTCGCCACCTGGTCGCGCATCACGCCGGCCGCGACTTCCGCGACCCGTTCCGCCGCCCAGCCGTACACGCCGGCGCTGATCGCCGGGAAGGCCACGGACCGGGCGCCCACCTCGCGCGCCACGCGCAGTGACTCCGTGAAACAGCTGGCCAGCAGCGCGGGATCGGTCTGACCCCAGTGGATGTTCGGGCCCACGGTGTGGATCACCCAGCGGGCTGGCAGGTTCCCGCCCCTGGTCGCGACGGCGTGGCCTACGGGCAGTCCGTCCGGCAGTGTGCTCTGGCGCAGGCGGCGGCACTCGGCCAGCAGCGACGGTCCGGCCGCGCGGTGGATGGCGCCGTCCACGCCGCCGCCGCCCAGCAGTGTGGAGTTCGCGGCGTTGACGATCGCATCCACTCGCTGCATCGTGATATCGCCCAGAACGATCTCGATACGCATGAATCCCATCATGCTCCCGCCGCGCGCCGCCGGACGTGCCACCGGACCTGCCGGACCTACTTCTTCGCGACCTTGACCGAGTATTTCTTCTTCACCGCGCCCGCCTTCACGGTGATGACGGCCTTGCCGGCCTTGCGCGCCACGAGCGTGCCGACCTTGTCGACGGACGCCACCGAGTGCTTGGAGCTGGAGTACTTGGCGATCACCTTGACGGCGTTCCCTTTCCAGGTCGCGGTCAGGTAGCGCGTGGTTCCGGCCTTGAGCTTCGTCTTCATGCCCTTGGCCTTGAGCGCCTTGACCGTCGCGGCGGCCCCGGTGGGAGCCTTTGCCACGACCGTCACCGTGTACTTGGCGGACTTCTTGCCAGCCTTGATGGTGATGACGGCTTTGCCGGGTTTGACGGCCTTGACCGTCCCGGACTTCGTGATGGAGGCCACCGCCTTCTTCGAGCTCTTCCACTTGGCGGCGGCTTTCACGGTGTGGCCGTCCTGCGCGTAAGGGACAGCCGGCACCTTCGCCTTCTGTCCTGTGGCCAGGCGTAGCGCGCTCTGGCCGAGCCGGACCCGGTAGACGGGCTGGTCGGAGAACTTCGCGTTGCGGCTCAACCGGAGCGTGAGGCCGCCGGTGGGGCCCGCAATGCTGGTCGGCCCGATCCGCGCCGAGGCGTAATTGGGCGCGCTGGCCGTGAAGTAGGTGTCGAAGCCCCAGGCGACGCGTGGCAGTGTGAACTCGCCGTTCGCGTTCGTGGTCACGGCGTTGATCGACGGCATGAACTGGCCGCGGTGTGCGGTGACCGTGGCATGGAGTGGTTGGCCGGTGGCGGCGTCGACGACGCGGCCGCTCACGGGGTACGTGTCGACGGTCGCTTTCCAGATCGAGCCCGATGGCGAGCCGCCGTTGGTGTATTCGGTCTCGGCCAGGAAGAAGTTGCCCCAGGCGTCGCCGCCGAATCCGGTTGGTGAGGTCAGGCCTTTGACCGCGTAGGCCGGCGTGATCGGGTTCAGGTTCGTGTTGTAGATGATGAGGTTGGACTGGTTCGGTGTGACGGGGCCGCCGCCGTTGGTCCCCGGCGAGATGCCGGAGTTGGCGACGTAGAGGTAGCCGTTGGCGTCCACTTTGAGGCTGCGCGGCGAGTTGAGCCCGGTCAGCACCGCGATCCGGGTGGGTGGGTCGGTGGGGGCGAAAACGCTGACCGTGTTCGCGGCCATGTCGGAGACGTAGATGCGGCCCTCGGGCCCGACGCCGATGCCGGCCGGTTCGGTGAACCCGGTGAGGATCTGGATCGGTGAGTATGGTGTGGCGGTCAGGTAGACGCGGACGATGGCGTCGTAGATGTCGGCGACGTACAGCCTGGAGCCGTCGGGGCTGAGGGAGACGTTGATGGGCTGCGCGTCGACAGTCGGCTCGATGTAGCCGATCAGCTGCGGTGCGCCGGCCAGGGAGTAGATGTTGACGGTGTGGTGGAAGAAGTCCGTGGCGTAGAGGGTCTGGCCGTCGGGGGACATGACGAGGCCCATGGGGTTCACGACGTCCGTGATCGTGGCTCTGAGCGTCAGCGACGGGCCGTTGACGTTGTAGATGTAGATGTTGTTCTCGGTGGTGTCGGAGTAGGCCATCGTGTCACCGGCGTTGTCGACCGTCACGTCGTACGGGTCGATGCGGCACGGGAGGACGATGGCGGCCTGCCAGTGGGGGGCGTAGCCGGAGACCGGGGCGTGTCCCTGGGTGCTGGGGTGGCAGTTGGGGTTGGTCCCGGTCATGGACTCCGATGTCGAGTAGCTGCCGCCGTTGGCGGCGGTCGGGGTCGTTTGCAGGATCGTGGTGGCGAGTCCGGTGGTGGCCAGCCCGATGGCGGCAATCGCGGCGGCGCATGGAAGCCTGCCCATGCGGGAGACCCGGCGGGCACGCTGGCCCACCGGAAGGGTTGGGTCGGGTTTCGGGCGAGAGTGGTGTGCGCGCATGCAGACTCCCGTAACAGCAAACCGCCCGTGGCCATCGCTGGCCAGCGGGCGGTACTAAGCACCTCTTTTCTAGCACAGGCGGCTTGGGGGCCGCCAATCGGGGCCGCTCAGCCACGTGGGCCCGTCGACTGCCGCCGGGCGGCGGTGCCATCTCAATCTGGTCCAAAGAGTTTGCGGGGACCGGGGGACGATGCCGGACCGCACCGTTCGTGTGGGACGGAACCGCCGTCATCGGGCGCGAAATGTGTCAAATCGCCAAGTAACTTGCCGATATATCACCAAGTGGCTTGGTGATTTGTCATGGTTACCGGTCCGCTTCGATCCGGTCCGGGTGGTGTGTTCGTCGGCAGGAGTTGTGTCAAAACGGCATCAGGCATCATGCTAAAGCGACATTAGTCAGTATGCTAAAGTGGCATTAGCAGACCTGTTGAAATGGCATTAGCGAAGGGCGTGAGGCGTTGACCAGCGCAAACTACGTGGTCAGGCACGTTGATGCCGCACTCGACACCTTGCTCACGGAACTGCCGGCCATCATGCTGACCGGGCCACGCGCCTGCGGCAAAACGACGACAGCCGAACGGCGCGCCAAGTCCGTGCTGCGCCTCGACCGCGAGGACGTCGCGACGGCCTTCCTGGCGGCACCCGATGCCGTGCTGGCCGCGCAAACCCAGCCGGTGCTGGTGGACGAATGGCAACGTGCCGATGGGGTCATGGGGGCCGTCAAACGTGCCGTGGACACGGGCCAAGGCCCCGGCCGCTACCTCATCACCGGCAGCGTGCGCTCCCGCTTGTCCAAGGCCAGGTGGCCCGTCACCGGGCGGGTCGTGCCGCTGAAGATGTACGGGCTGACGGTTGCCGAGGCCGAGGGGACCACGGCGGCCGCTGACACGGTCGTGGCGCGGATCTTCGGGACCGCGGATCCTGTTCCCGGCACGCTCCGTGATGCGCCTGACCTGCTCGAATACGTCGCGGACATCGTCAGGGGCGGTTTTCCCGAAGCGATCGG
>JAISIU010000121.1 GCA_031261885.1 Bifidobacteriaceae bacterium | reverse complement strand
CTGGCCCTTGGGCCGCCCGAGGTGGGCCATGACGATGACCTTGGCCCCGGCGTCGCTCAGAAGCTTGATGGTCGGCAGCGCTGCCTTGATGCGGCCGTCATCGGTGATGACGCCGTCCTGGAGCGGCACGTTGAGGTCCGACCTGACAAGCACGCGCTTGCCGGCCAGCGGCCCCAAGTCCTTGATGGTTTTCATGTGTTGTCCGTTTCGTTTCGTTTCAATCGGTAAGTCTTTGGGGGTGCCGCGCACGATGGCGCGTAGCCGCCTCAGAATAGGCGAAGCGCCCGCCCGCTTCCCTCGGGTTGGGTTAAGGGAGCAGGCGGGCGCTTCACGTGAGCGTCTCGGATCAGAGCTTGGAGCAGACCAGCTCGGTGAGGTCGACGAGGCGGTTCGAGTAGCCCCACTCGTTGTCGTACCAGGCGATGGCCTTGACCTGGTTGCCGATCACCTTCGTGAGACCGGAGTCGAAGGTCGAGGAGGCCGGGTTGGTCACGATGTCCGTGGAGACGAGCGGCTCGTCCGAGTAGTCGAGGTAGCCCTTGAGCGGGGCCGTCTCGGTGGCCTTCTTCACGGCGGCGTTGACTTCCTCGACGGAGGTCTCGCGCGGGGCCTCGAAGCTGAGGTCGACGAGGGAACCCGTGATCACGGGGACGCGGACGGCGTAGCCGTCGAGCTTGCCGGCGAGCTCCGGGAGCACCAGCGCGACCGCGCGGGCGGCGCCCGTCGTGGTCGGGATGATGTTGACGGCGGCGGCGCGGGCGCGGCGCAGGTCCTTGTGCGGCGCGTCCTGGAGGCGCTGGTCACCCGTGTAGGCGTGGATCGTGGTCATGAGGCCCTTGACGATCCCGATGGAGTCGTTCAGGGCCTTGGCCAGCGGCGCCAGGCAGTTCGTGGTGCACGAGGCGTTCGAGATGATGTGGTGCTTGGCCGGGTCGTACTGGTCGTCGTTGACGCCCATGACGAAAGTGCCGTCCACGTTCTTGCCCGGGGCGGAGATGATGACCTTCTTCGCGCCGGCCGCGATGTGGGCCTTGGCCTTGTTGGCATCCGTGAAGAGGCCCGTGGACTCGACGACCACGTCAACGCCGAGGTCCTTCCACGGCAGGTTGGCGGGGTCGCGCTCGGCCAGGACCTTGATGGTCTGGCCGGCGGCCTTGATCGAGGTGTCGTCGTGCGAGACCTCGCCCGGGAAGCGCTTGAGCACGGAGTCGTACTTGAGCAGCTGGGCCAGCGTCTTCACATCGGTGAGGTCGTTGACGGCCACGATCTCCATATCGGCGCCCTGGTCCACCATGGCCCGGAAGAAGTTGCGGCCGATGCGGCCGAAGCCATTGATACCGACACGAACAGTCACTATGTGTTCTCTCCCTCATTCGCACCGGCACATTCAGGAGCCGGCGCATCGCTGTTCTTCGAAGTGGCCGCACCGCCCGCTCTGGCGGCCCCGGTTGGGGCTTCGGGGCAGAGTGGCGACGTGGCCTGGGCCCATTGCTTGGACCTCCTGAAGCCTAGCATCGGCGGTTCGCCCGCCGCGTAGGCCACTAGACCCAGGTTCACCGCCGGAAAACGCGGCCGCGTCCGGCCCTCAGATCTCCATGAGGTCGGGCGGCAGGTTCGCCTCGGTGGACGGGATGCCCTGTTCGGCGGCCCGCTTGTCCGCCATCGCGAGCAGGCGCCGGATGCGGCCGGCCACCGCGTCCTTCGTGAGCGGCGGGTCCGCCAGCTGGCCGAGCTCCTCGAGAGAGGCCTGCTTGTTCTGGACGCGCAGCTCGGCGGCGGCCCTGAGGTGGTCCGGGATGTCCTCGCCGAGGATTTCGAAGGCCCGTTCCACGCGCGCCGAGGCCGCCACGGCCGCCCTGGCCGAACGCCTCAGGTTCGCGTCGTCGAAGTTCGCGAGCCGGTTGGCGGTGGCCCGGACCTCGCGGCGGACGCGCCGTTCCTCCCACGTCAGCACCGTCTCGTGCGCCCCCATGAGCGTGAGGATGCGATGGATCGCGTCGCCGTCGCGGATCACGACCCGGTCCGCGCCGCGCAGCTCGCGGCTCTTGGCCTGGACGCCGACCCGCCGGGCGGCCCCGACGAGCGCGAGCGCCGCCTCCGGTCCGGGGGCCGTGACCTCCAGTGAGCTCGACCGGCCCGGCTCGGTCAGGGAGCCGCGCGCCAGGAACGCGCCCCGCCAGGCCGCGATCGCGTCACAGGTCCCGGCGCCGACCACCTGGACCGGCAGGCCGCGCACGGGGCGGCCCGCCCGGTCGATGAGGCCGACCCGCCGGGCCAGCGCCTCGCCATCGTGCGCGAAACGGATCGCGTAACGGTTGCCGCGTTTCAGCGCCCCGCCCGAGACGACGATGATCTCCGCCTTGTTGCCGAACAGGTCCGCCACGGCCGCGCGCAACCGGCGGGCCGCCATCGCGGAGTCGACCTCGGCCTCCACGACGATCCGTCCCGAGATGATGTGCAGCCCACCCGCGAAGCGCAGCATCGCGGCCGCCTCCGCCCGGCGGCAACAGGGCGCCTCGACCTTGACCCTGGCCAGCTCCTCCTTGACGGCCGTCGTCAACGCCATCGGCTTTGCCACCTTCCTCGAAGTCATGCGTCCTCCCGCGAACAGTCTGGTTTCGCCCCCCGGGGCGGGAGGAAGCGTCGCCTTAAAAGTACATGCTTTCCGGTTACTCGCGCCCCAGATCCCGATGATGGGCCTGGACGTGATAACCGGCGCGGGCCACGAGACCCGCGATGGCCTCGGCGATCGCGACGGACCGGTGTTTGCCGCCCGTGCAGCCGACCGCGACCGTGACGTGCCGCTGCCGCTGCTCCGCCGACCCCTTCAGCGCGAGCAGCAGCGCGGAGGTGTACCGGTCGATGAACTCGCCGGCGCCGGGCAGGCCCAGGACGTAGTCGCGGACCGGCTGGTCGAGCCCGTTGAGGTGGCGCAGCTCGTCGATCCAGTACGGGTTGTCGAGGAACCGGACGTCGAGCACGAAGTTCGCGTCGAGCGGCAACCCGTACTTGAAGCCGAACGACTCGACCGAGACCTGGAGGTCGGGCCCCGTCCGGCCCTCCGTCTCGGTGAACCGCTCCATACGGCGGGCCAGGTCGTGGACCGACAGGTCCGACGTGTCGATGATGACGTCGGCGCGGGCCCTCAGCGAGGCCAGCAGGCGCCGTTCGCGGGCGATCCCCTGGAGGATCGTGTCGCCGTCCTGCAG
>JAISIU010000111.1 GCA_031261885.1 Bifidobacteriaceae bacterium | reverse complement strand
TGCCGAAGTAGCCCTTGAGGCTCGTGTTCGTCGAGCCGTCGGCGTGGAGGGACACCATGACGTCGGCGCCGTGCCGCTGGCCGAACGTGCCGCGCTGGTTGACGCACAGGCCCTTGCCGTGGTCCGTGGAGCGGGTCATGACGACCGTCGCGCCCTGGGCCCTGAGCAGCTTGGCGGCGCGGCGGGCCACGTCGAACGTGAACGCGTGCTCAGGGTAGCCGCTGGCCGTGGCCGTGCCACTCGCGTTGCACGGCTTGCGCCCGCCGCGCCCGTCCGGCACGAGTTTGGCATGGACGGCCGCGTTGTAACGTCCGGGGTGGCCCGGGTCGAGCGCGACCGTGAACCCAGTCAGTGGATAAGTGGCCGATGTCGTTTGTCCGGGATCGTTGTCTGTCGCCTTGTGAACCGTGCCCGATGCCGCGGGATCGGTCCGTCCGACGGCGGCAGTCGCGCTCGCCGCACCACGGGCAGGCGCGCTCGCCGCGCCGACCAGCCCGCAGCACGCGAGCCCGAACGTGGCCACCGCCACGAGCCCCGTTCTCCATCGATTGCCCACACCCCCAGTATTCCCCGGACCGGGCGCGGGGAGGGGCGACCCACCGCCCGATACGGCAAGCCGCCCCCGTTCAATCGCCGCAGGCGCCCCGCCCGCGGCACGGCTCCAGTCCCGGGCGTGGAGGCGGTTGGGCGATTTTGGGCGCAATTTCTGCCATTAGCCTCCACGCCCAGATGACGCATCACGGGGTTAACGCGACATCAGTTCACGCGATCCAACCAATCACGCGGCGTCGGCGGCCCCGCCCCCGCCCGGCCTGCCGGCCAGGTACTCGCGCCAGCCGCCGAACTCGGAGATGTCCTCCTCGGCGGCCACGGCCTCGGGGTCTGCGGCCACGATGCCGGGCACCACGCGCCCGTCCTCCAGGGCCACGGGCCCGCGCTTGAGCCCGGCCGGTTCGCCCTCGATGACACGCAGCAGCACCTCGGTGTTCAGCTGGTAGAGCTCGCCGGCCACGGCGACGCCGGCCTCGCCGGTGGCCGCGGCCTCGTACATCGCGGGATGGTCGCCGCCGACGGCGCGCAGCCGGTACTTGGCGGCGGTCTTGATCCGGGCCAGCAGCTCGGCGTCCTCCATGTGGTCGTGCAGCGGCAGGCCGCGCATCAGCGTGCCGTTGACGAACAGCAGGTTGTCGTCGAGCCCCTTGTCCTTCTCGTGGCGGCCCCACCAGCCGAACCCGGCCAGGATCAGCCCGAGGAACAGGTACCCGAGGGTCACGCCGGGTGAGGCGTTGATGCCGATCTTCCAGGCGTTGATGATGCCGAAGAAGCTCAGGACCGCCCCGATCCACGAGGTCACGGCCGCCGCGTACATGCGTTTGTCGATCGCGAAGCAGGCGATCGCGCCGAGGATGATGCCGACCAGCACGGCGCCCTCGCCGAGCAGCGTCATGCCGTCGTAGATGCATCCGGCCGTGCCCATCGCGGAGTAGCCGACGGCTTTGGCCGTGGTCCCGGCCGCGGATAGCGCGTCGTCGACCTGCCCGGAGGCCCATTGGGCGATGTTCGGTATCAACGCGAGGATGATGGCCGGCGCGTATCTGACGCCCGAGACCTGCGTGGCCTGCCCGCCGATCACGAGGCCGATGTACAGCAGCACGGGCACGAGCGCCGCCATCGGGAAGATCGCGAGGAACATCGAGACGAGGCCTGTCACGCAGATCACGAAGATCACGATGCCGGTGACGAGCGAGTAGCCGAGCCGCCCGCCGGCCTTCTTCCATCCCGGGTGGCCGATGTACACGGCCGGCGGGAACGGCGAGCCGAGGAAGGAGCCGACGATCGCGCCGAGGCCGTCGGCCACGAGCACCTGGCGCATCGAGTAGCGGTCGCCCGCGGCGGCGGCCGATTCGATGTTCGTCATGCCCTCGGTGAAGTTGTAGATGCCGAGCGGGATCGCGGTGGACAGCAACGGGGCGATGTCCGTGAGGCCCTTGATGACCTCGCCGCCCGGGATCGGGGCGTGCAGCGCGAGGTTCCCGACGGCATCGGACACGGCGGACGTGGTGAGCACGTCGGACCATTTGAGCAGCACGGCGACCCAGGCGACCACGGTGGCGACGATGACGGCGATGAGCCCGACGGGCGCGTTGAACGGCATCTTCCGGTTCGCCATCCAGCCGACGAGGATGAACGCGAAGGCGCACAGCGCGATCCATGGCGCTTGCCACATCTGGGAGACGGGCCGCATCGCGATGAACGTGATCGAGATGCCGGCCAGCGACCCGAGCAGCGCGGCGCGGGGCAGCCATTTGCGCACCCATGGGCCGATCACGGCGCCGATCAGCACGATGACGCCGATCAGCATGCACCAGGCGAGCCCGCTGCGCCACGCCTTCATCGGGTCGTGGGATTCGAGGTAGACGGGCAGCATGACGACGCCGACCACGATGAACGTGTGCGGCACGCTCGGCCCGTAGGGTAGCGCGGTGACGTCGGAGCGGTTCTCACGCTTGGACAGGGACCGGGCCAGGAACGTGTACCAGATGTTGCCGAGCGGCAGCGCGATGCCGAGCGCCGGCAGGATGCGGCCGTAGACGGTCGCGGATGGGATGTGGACCACGGTGAGGCATAGTCCGGTGAGGACGATGACGTTGAGCAGGACGTTGGTGCCGAGCCCGAACAGTCCGTTCCAGTCGCCGTGCACCCACCATTTGTAGGGTTTGGCGGCCTTGCCGGGTTTGCTCGGCGCGGCGGTTGTGGCGGTCATGGCCTTTGTCTCCTTTGGCTTGGGTCGCGTGGGGGTGGGCGCGATGGGTTGGTGTGGGAAGCGTGGGCGGGGTGGACGATGTCGGCCGGCCGGGTCGCGCTCGGAGCTCAGAGCTGGGCGATCAGGTCGCCAGAGGTGGCGACCCAGCCGACGATGCCGCCTTGTGCGGTGATCTCTTCGAGCGTGACGCGGTAGAAGTCGGGGAAGTAGGAGGCGGTGCAGTCGGCCAGCAGCAGGCATTCGTAGCCGCGGTCGTTGGCCTCGCGCATCGTCGATTGGACGCAGACCTCGGTGGTGACGCCCGTGAACACGAGGTGGGTGATGCCGCGGGCGTGGAGGATGACGTCGAGGTCGGTGCCGTAGAAGGCGTCCTTGCCGGATTTGTCGATGACGGGTTCGCCGGGGGCGGGCGCGAGGGCTTCGACGATCTGGTGTCCGGGCTCGCCGCGGACGAGCAGGCGGCCCATGGGGCCGGGCTCGCCGATCTTCAGGCTCGGGTTGCCGCGGTCGCGTTTGGAGTCGTAGAGGTCGGCGAGGTCGGCGCGGTGGCCTTCGCGCGTGTGGATGACGGGCCGGCCGGCGCGGCGGAAGGCGTCGAGCACGCGCCTGGTTGGTTCGATGGTTTGGCCGAGCGGGGTGACGTCGTTGCCGAGCGATTCGCCGAAGCCGCCGGGTTCGACGAAGTCGCGTTGGAAGTCGATGCAGATCAGCGCGACGCCGCGGTCGGGCAGCGGGTAGGGGTAGGGCTGGGCCGGTATTTGTTTCATGGGGTCTCCTCGGATGGGTGGTGGGAATGGATGGACGATGTCGGAACAACCCGGGTGCAGACGGCGCCTTGGTCTTCGGCCAGGACGGGGGCGAGTCCCGCGAGGTCGCAGATCTGGGCCTCGCCGCCCGTCGCCTGAACGAAGCCGCAGGCGGCCTCGACCTTCGGGCCCATGGATCCGGCGTCGAACTCGCCGCCGGCGGCCAGGGCGCCGAGCTGGGCGACGCCGACCCGGGCGAGGGGGCGGGCGTCCGGGGTGCCGAAGCCGCGCACCACCTGGGGCACGCTCGTCACGAGGACCAACCGGCCGGCCCCGATCTGGCGGGCCAGGAGGGCGCTGGAGCGGTCCTTGTCGATGACGGCGTCGACGGCCAGCGGCCCGTCCGGGCCGTCCGTCACGGCGATGCCGCCGCCGCCGGCCGCGACGACGACGGTGCCGGGGCGGGCCAGGCGGGCGACGTGTTCGGCCTCGACGATGCAGAGCGGCGCCGGGCTCGCGACGACGCGCCGGTAGCGGCCGCCGGCGGCGGGCCGGACGCGCCAGCCGGCCCGCGCGGCCCCGGTTTGGGCGCCGGTGCCGTCGAGCAGTCCGCCGATCGGTTTGACCGGGTCGGCGAAGGCTGGGTCGGCCGGGTCGACGACGGCGTGGGTGAGGATGACGGCTGCGGGGCTGGACACGCCCTGGGCCTTAAGGGCCGCGTCGAGCGCGACGCACAGGATGTGGCCCATGCCGCCCTGGGAGTCGGCCACGGCCAGCCACAGCGGCAGGTCCGGCAGGCCTTCGACCTGGGCTTCGTCGCCCACGAGCTCGCCGCGCCTCAAGATGAACCCGACCTGTGGCCCGTTGCCGTGCGTCAGCACGACGGCCTGGCCGCGCGCGCAGGCCGCCGCGACCGGCGCGGCCACCTGCCGGGCGCGGTCGAGCTGCCGGTCGAGCGCGCCGGTCTCGCCCTCGCGGACCAGCGCGTTGCCGCCGATGGCGACGACGGTGGGCCCGGTCATGGCAGCGTTCCTCCCCCGCCGGCATCGTCCACGGTCCCGCCGATCGCGCCGGCGAGCGGGCCGATCGCTTTCAGGAACACTTCTTGGGGGGCGCGGACCACGCCGGCGCCGATCTGGCCGACTCCAGCCTTCTTGTGTGCGATCCCGGTGTTGATGAGCGGCAGGATGCCGGTGTCGAGCACCTTCAGGACGTCGATGCCGGAGGGCGAGCCGACGAACCCGAGGGCGGGCAGCTGGTAGACGGGGTGGCGCGACACCGTGATGCGGGCCATCTCGATCGAGTTCGCGAGCGCGTCGGCCGGGGTGCCGCCGACGAACCGCGTGATGGCCGGCGCGGCCGCCATCGCGAAGCCGCCGATGCCGAGCGTCTCCGTGATCGCGGATTCGCCGAGGTCGGGGTTCGCGTCGGCCGGGCCGTAGCCGGGGAAGAACAGGCCGTCGGCCGGGCCGACGGGGGCCGTGAACCACCGGTCCTCGGTCGCGGCGACGCGCAGGCCGAACTCGACGCCGTTGCGGGCCATGGCCGTCACGAGCGTGGAGCCGGGCCAGCCGGCCGCGGTGTCGACGGCCAGTTTGGCGGAGGCCATCGAGATGTTCAGCGCGAAGTGGTCGTTGTCGGCCAGGAACCGCATCACCTCGACGCCGCGGGCGCCGAGGCCGGCCAGCACGGGGGCGAGGCGGCGGGCCAGCAGGGAGGTCGTGGCGACCACGCGGTTGTGGCCCTCGTCGCCCATCGTCAGGCCCTGGGCGATCAGCGCGGTCAGGTCGATGGGCCCGGCCTGGTGCAACACCTCGGACAGGACGGGGCCGAGCGTGCCGCCCATCCAGCGGAGGCGGGCCAGGACGTCGGCGTCGTAGGCGCCGAAGCGCAGCGCCTTGCCGAGGCCCTCGTTCAGCGTGGCGTAGGCGCAGCGCGTGCCCGTGTGCTCCGGGTCGGTCACGACGACGACGGGCATGGACGGGGCGACGACCCCGGCCATCGGCCCGACCGCGTGGTGGTGGTGGCAGGGGGCGACCTCGACGGCGCCCGAGTCGAGGAGCTGGGCGGCCGCCTCCGGGGTGGCGGCCCAGCCTTCGAGCAGGCAGGCGCCGATCAGCGCGCCGCGCACCGGGTCGGCCATGTCTTCGATGGCGATGGGCGGGCCGGCGTGGAGCAGGCGGCGGCCGGAGGCGAGGAAGCCGATCGCCTCGCGGGCCGGGCGGACGTCGACCAGTTTGGGGCGCACGGCGTGGACGGCCGCGATCGCCTCCCGGTTCGCGGCCTCGACCGCCGGGGTTTGGAGGCTCGCCATGAGGCGGGCGGCGGCCGGGTCGCCGAAGGCCGGCGGGCGCCAGTTGAGCTGGAGCACGCGGGCTCGGGGCACGGCCTCGGTGATCGAGGGGAGGCCGGCGTTCAGGACCGTGGTGGAATCGGACAGGATCATCGGGGGCCTCCCACGAGTGCGATGGCGGCGCGCACGGCCGCCGCGTTGCGCCTGGTCACGGCCGCGCTGGCGGCCTTCAGCCGGGCGATCTGCCCGGCCGGGTCCTGCGGGTCGGCGTCGGCGCCCACCACGGTGGCGACGGTTCTCAGGTCGCGCCCGGCGGCGCGGGCGGCGCGCGTGGCCGCGGCGATGGCGTCCGCCAGCGGCCCGGCCGGGTCGGCGGCGCTGCCCGCGCCGAGCACCACGTCGACGAGGATCACGCCGAGGTCGGGCCGCTCCCCCGCGCGGGCCACCCATTCGGCCCGGAGCTCCGGGTCGATCATCGGGTGCGGCCGGCCCTGCGTGTACTGGTCGTCGCCGAGGTCGAGGACCTCGTGGGGCACGCCGGCGCGGCCGAGCAGCAGCTTGGCCTCCGCGGCCAGGGTGCCGCCCGTGTACAGGCCGAGCACGCCGCCCGGCACGGCCGGGCGCGGGGCGGCCAGCTCATCGTCGGGCAGTGTGAGGCCGAGCGCAGCCACGACTGCCTCGGCCCCGCCCTCCAGCGTGTCGCGGACCACCACGGAAGGCGACCCGCCGGCATCGTCCACCCCCAAGAGGCAGGCCACGACGGGTTTGCCGGACTGTTCCCGGACGGCCGCGAGCCGCTCCATGAGGCGCTGGGCGACGGCCGGCGCCGGCGGTTTGGACACGACGGCGATCACGCCCGTGGCCGGGTCGGCGGCGAGCCGGTCCACGGCTTGAAGCGTCATCCGGCCGCCCACGGCGTCGGACAGGTCGCGGCCGCCCACGCCGATGATGTGGGAGACGCCGCCGCCCGCGCGGTCAATGAGGCAGGCGAGCTCCTGCGCGCCCGTCCCGGCGGCGGCCACGATCCCGGCCGGGCCCGGGCGGACGGCGTTCGTGAAGCCGAGCCGGACGCCGTCGAGCTGCGCGGTGCCGCAGTCCGGGCCCATGAACAGGAGGCCAGCGGCGGCCGCGCGGGCCTTCAGGGCGACCTCGTCTTCCAGCGTGACGTTGTCGGAGAAGCAGAAGACGTGCTGGCCCGAGGCCAGCGCCTGCTGGGCCACGACGGCGGCGTAGGTGCCGGGCACGGAGACCGCGACGAGGCCGGCCGGGGCGTCCTCGGGGCAGGCCGCGATGCCCTCGGCGACGGTGCGCGGCGGCTGTTCGGCCGGCCCGCCCGGCCCGCCGCTGGCCGGGGCCGCGTCGAGCAGTTCATGGCGGGCCTGTTCCAGCGCGGCCGCGAGCGCTTCGGGGCCCTCGGCGCGCACGGCGACGAGCAGGTCGTCCGGGGCGGGGTCGAGGTCCGGGGGCAGCATGTCGGAGCGGGCCAGGATGCCAAGGTTGGCGGGCGTGGCCATGACGGCCCCGGCCTTGGCGACGCCGTCGAGCTTCTCGAGGCCCGCGGCCAGCGCCATGAGCGCGACCGAGTCGCGGTACAGGTGCGGGTAGGTCTCCACGTGCAGCGGGGGCTGGTCCCCCGCCGGGTTCTGACTCATGCCTGTCCTTCCATGGTGGTGGCGGCCGCGGCGGCCGGCGGTGTGAGAGGGCGAGGGCCCGGGGCCCGGCCCGTGAGCCCGAGGATGAGGCCCCAGGCCTGGTCGCGGCCCGAGGTCGCGCCCCACGTGCCGAGCCTCGTGAGCAGCGGCTCCAGGTCCGGGGCTCGGCCGGTGCGGGGCCTGGTCAGGCGGGCCGCGAGGGCGAGCAGGGGTTCGGAGAAGCGCCCGGCGGCGGCGGCGCGCAGCTCGTGGCGCGAGGCCGCCGTGGTGCGGTCCAGCAGCGGCGGCAGCGCGGCGGCGAGGCGGCGGGCGGCGGCGCGGCGGCCGGCGGCGCGGGCGCCCGCGAGGTAGCCGGCGATGACGTCGTCGCCGGTCGGGGTCGTGCCGGGGCCGGCGCCGATGAGCGCCGTCAGCGCTCCGGTCAGCGGACTGGGCCCGCCGGCTGGGAGGTGTCCGATGCCGGAACGCGGGCTTGCGCTTGGCGGGAGGTTCACGGGGTGGTGTCCGATGCCGGAACGGGGGTCGCGCTGGTTCGTCCGGCCGGGCGCGGGGCCGGGTCGTAGGGCTTCGGCCAGGGCGGCGCCGTTCGCGAGCGCGGCGCGGCGCAGCCCGGCCGGGCCGGCCGGGAGGGCGGGAGCGTCCCAGGCCCATTCGGCCGTGGCCCGTGCGGCCCGGCGGTCGATGTGGACGGTCCGGGGGTCGGCACTGGGCAGGGTCAGGTCGACGGTGGCGACGGCGGCGGGGCCGAGCCCGGCCCACCAGGCCGCGAGGCTGACGGCGGCGCCCGGGCCGGCGGCCCGGCAGGCGGCCAGCAGCCGGTCCCAGGCCGCCCGGTCGGTGACGTGGATGCCGCCGGGCACGAGCCAGCGGCCGGGGCCGGCGGCCGTCAGGAGCGTGTCGTCGGGGGCGCGGAACACGGCGGCGTCCGGCGAGAGGTGGAGGAGTGTCAGGGACGGTGCCGCGGGCCGGTTCGGGTCCCGGGCCGCGCCGCCGACCGGGTTGGCAGACCCGGCCGGGTGGCCTGGCGTGGCGAGGGGCCCGAACCAGCCGCACCGGGTGAGCGCCGCGTCGACGGTGACGGTGGCGCCCGCCCGGTTGCTGGACGCCTCGGGCCAGCACCCACGGCGCGCCCCGCGGGGTGCGTCGGCGATGCGACCTGTCGGCATTGGCATATGTGAGAGGTTAGTGAAGATCGGCCCGTGGCACCGCATGCGAAATGGCTCAAAATCCCGGGCCTGAGCGCTGCGGTATTGTCCTAAAAGGACAACAACGTGGTGTCCGGAAAGGAGCGGTCCCGTGTTGACGCTGCGCGCGGCGCTCGCCCTGCCCGAGTTGGCCGGGGCGACGGTCGTGGCCGGTCAGGCCGGGCTCGGGCGCGAGGTGCGCGCCGCGAACGTCATGGAGGTGCCCGACATCGACGACTACGTCGAGGC
>JAISIU010000101.1 GCA_031261885.1 Bifidobacteriaceae bacterium | reverse complement strand
GTGAACGGCACCGTGTCCTGGCCGAGCGGCAGCCACACGAAATTGGCCTGCGTGTCCGGCACCTGCCAGCCCTGCTGGCGCAGCGCGGCGACGAACCGATCACGCCGTTCGACGATCGTGGCGACCCGCGCCGCCACGGTGTCCGAGTCGCGCAGCGCCGCCATCGCGGCGAGCTGGGCCGGGGCGTTGATGCCGAACGGCGTGGCGGCGGACTTGATCGCGGCGCAGAGCCGGGACCGCCCCACGGCGTAGCCGACACGCAGGCCGGCCAACCCGTAGGCCTTCGAGAACGTGCGCGCCACGAGGAGGTTGGGGTATTTGTCCAGGTAGTTGAAGGCTTTCGCGGCCTCGGGATCCGTCACGAAGTCGAGGTAAGCCTCGTCGACCACGACGAGGATGTTCGAGGGCAGCGCCTTCATAAAGACCTCGAATTCGTCGGTGCGCATGGCCGGGCCGGTCGGGTTGTTCGGGCTGCACAGGAACACACATCGGGTCTTGTCCGTCACGGCCTTCAACATGGCGGGCAGGTCCTGCCGGCCCGTCTCCGGCACGAGCGGCACCTGCACGGACTTGACGGAGGCGAGGGTCGCGAGGATCGGGTAGGCCTCGAAGCTGCGCCACGCGTAGATCAGCTCATCCCCCGGGTCGCAGACGGCCGTGAGGATGAAACGCAGCAGCGGCGTGGAACCGCCGGCCACGGCCACCTGCTCGGGGTCCACGCCGAGGTGTTCGGCGAGCGCGGCCGAGAGGTCCGCGGCGTACATGTCCGGGTAGCGGTTCGCGTCCGAGGCGGCGTCCGCCAGCGCGGACAGCACGCCCGGAAGCGGCGGGAACGGGTTCTCGTTGCTGGACAGCTTGAAAACGCGCCGTCCCGCCTCGGGCCGCGCGCCCGGGACGTACGCAGGCACGGCGGAAACGGCATGGCTGAGGGACACCTTGGAAGTCATGGCCCCAACTCTCTCACTTTCCGCTGGTGAAACGCGCCCGATGCCGTCCCTCGCCACGGGCGTCAGCCGTCGCGTTCCGCTCACTGGCCTCGCTTCATCGAGTACTCGTAGCGCGTGACACCGCCAGCTGAATCGAAGTCGCCGTAGACGTCGACGCCGGCGCCTTTGATGAGGACATCCTTGGACTGGTCGAGTCCGCGCGCGGTGTCGCCGTAAGTTCCGATGGTGTGGCCAGACTTGAGATACGCGAAGGTCTTGCGTTGCTGTTGCCGTTTCCCGGCGTCGAGGTCACGGGCGATGGTCGTGAAGTTGGGACCGAGGCGGCGCTTCTTGCCGGACAGCGCTGCGATCGAGTCTTGACGGTGCTCCAAGGCCACTACCTTGGTCGACCGGGGGATCTTGAAATCCGCGATCGGTGAGCCGAAGGTGATGATCCCCTTGACGCGGTACCGCTTGTTGAACGCTGGCCAGGCGGCGAGGTTGGCGGCCGTGATCCCGCCGAGGGAATGACCCGTGAGCCTGACGGCTTCGCCCGGCTTGGCGCCGGACTTGGCGAGGGCCGCCATGACGGCCTTGCCGACGTCGTTGACGCCGCGGGCCCCCTCGTCCACATCCCTGTACGTCGAGGCCAGCGACCGCAGCGCCGAGGGCATGTCGAGCGGCTGATGGTCCTGACCGAGCGGGTTGAACTGTCGCATACCCGGAATCGTCACCATCCACGTGGTTTTGCCGCGCTTGTCCCGAAGCTTGTCCACAAGGATCGTGGGCAGGCCGTTGCCTGCGAGGCCTTGGGCGTCCCGCACGTTCTTGGTCAGATCCTCGAAGCCACGTGGGACGCGCCCGGGTGTGCGCGACGCCACGCGTTCCGTCTCGACAGTTTTCTCCTGATATAGCCGTTCCCATCCGTCCGTCGCGGCGCCGGTGCCGCCCATGCCTGGAAGCCCGAAGAATCCAGCCAGCGTGACACGCAGGTGCGGCACCATGTCACGCACGATGTCGGCGGCATAGCGGCCGTCCGGCATGACGGCGTCGCCGAACAGTGCGTCGAACAAGAGCCGGTTTGGGATTGTGGTGAGTAAGTTGAGCGGCCCGCCGATGGCCATGCCGGCCAGGAGGGCGCGGTCCAGCAGGTTGATCTGTTCGGTGTTCTGGGCCTCCGCGTCCTCGTAGGCGTGGCGTGCGGCGGCGAGGTCGCGGGCCAGGCCAGCGGCTCGCTGGGCGACGGCGCCGGGGCCGAGCGGGCCGGTGGCGATCTCGGACGCCTGCTGCGCGAGCGGCCCGGTGACATGGGCCCGTTCGAACCGGGGATCGGTTTCTGGCACGGGCTGGTGGGCCCATCCCCCGGTGCCCTGCGCGGCTCGGTAGGCGGCGGCTTGGGCCTGTTCGAACAGCTCCTGGGCGCGGGCCACCGTGCCCTCGATGGCGCGCAGTTCCTCGATGTTCGCGACGACGCCGCCTGGGCCGCCGTACACCGTGAGGCCGCCCGCCTCGGTGCTGAACGCGTCCTGTCCCATCGCTTCGCCGTCCTCCGTTCCGTTGAGTGGCCTGGCTAGTTTCCGAGCAGACCGGCGTGTGCCCCGGCCGCCGCGGCCGCCGTCTGGCAGTGGTCGCGCGCCGCGCGCGCCGCCTCGTTCAGCTCCTCGACGCGCGCGCGGTACGCGGTGGCGGCCGGGGCCACCCAGGCGTACGGCACGGCGCCCGCCAGCACCTCGCGGCCGCGTTCGACGAGCTGCGCCGCGTCGGCGTAGAGCCGGGCGTCCACCTGGGCGGCCTCGGCCGCCCGGCCGAGCGCGGCGGCGCCGCTTCGTTCCGTGTCGTTCATGGCGCACTATCCTTCCGGGTGGGCGGTGGCGGCAGAGACTAACCTGTGGAGGACGCCGTTTTCTCCCACCTCCTCTGTGGAAAACTCGGGTGTCGCCCCTCGGACCGGTGAGCCTCCGGCTGGCCCCCCTTCTCGCACCCGCCGGTCCCATCCACACCGACTTTGCGAAAGAATCAGAACCGTGGCACGCACGTTCTCCAAGCATTTGAGCCCCGACTCCGCCGGCGACCTCCGCCTCGAGGCCGCCGGGTTGGCGTGGCTCGCGGAGGCGGAGCCCCAGGGCGGTGTGCACGCCGCCCACGTCTTCGAGTCCTCGCAACACCACCTGACCGAGGAACGTGTCGCGATGGTGGCGCCGGCCGCCGAGGCCGGGCACACGTTCGGCCGGGCGCTCGCGATCACGCACGCCCAGGGCGCGCCGTGGTACGGCTGCCCACCGACCGGTTGGAGCGGTGCGATCGGCGCCATCGGCCGCGCCCCGATGGATTTCGTGACGGCGGCGCCGGCGGATCCGGCCGGCGACACGTGGGGCCGCTTTTACTCCCGCCACCGGATCGTCCCGTACGTGAGGGCCGCGCTGAAACTCGGTTCGCTGCCCGAGTCCGCGAAGGACCTGTTCGGCCGCGTCTGCGCGCGCCTCGAAGCCGGTGACTTCGACACCCCGCAGCCCGGCCTCGTCCACGGCGTGGCCCGGCTGCACGGGGATCTGTGGAGCGGGAACGTGCTGTGGGCGGCCCCGCCCTGGCCGGAGGGGACTCCCGGGTGGACCGGTGCGGTGGTGATCGACCCGGCGGCGCACGGCGGCCATGCCGAGACGGATCTCGCGATGCTCGCGCTGTTCGGCATCCCGCAGCTGCACGAGATCCTCGAAGGCTACGAGTCCGTCTCGCCGCTGGCCGAGGGCTGGCGGGAACGGGTCGGCCTGCATCAGCTGTATCCGCTGCTGGTCCACGCCGTGCTGTTCGGCCCGTCCTACGGTGAACGCGCCATGGACCGGGCCCGCGCCTACGTCTGAGGGCACACCGCTGGTGGGTGGTGCGGCCGGAATAGGGTGTCCGATGTCGGCCCGACGGTCTGTCCGCGTGTCGCGGTGCGCTTTCTGTTCGCTATCAGTGGAAACGCTTGCCGTGTCCAAAAGTGCCCAACGAATCGGCCCCAAACAAGGTTCAACCCACTAGCTTGGGAGCATGAGCACGGTTATCCCGCCGTCATTCCCACCGCAGCGGCGCGACGGCGCCATCCCATCCGAGACTTCCCACAACGTGGCGGGCCCCCGGTTCCCGGAGGCTCAGGCCGGTGCCGCGGCCCAAGGCGTCCGACAGCTCGGCCCCGCCGGGCTCGAACCGCTGGCCGGCCACCACGCGCACCACACCGCGAGCGCCGACGGCCTGGCCGACACCCTGTACGCGCCGTCCGCGAGCGCTGCCCGCATGTTCGAGGGGAGCAGTCTGCGCACTGCCGGACCCGTCGGCACGCACCGCGACGCCCCACGGACCGCCGGCGCCGGCCCCCATGCCGCGCTGGCCGAGCCAGGCCCCTGGCCGGGCAGCGAGCCCCCGGTCCGCGTCAGCGCCGAACTGCGCGCCGCCCCCCTTGCCCGGCCCGCGGTTCGCCCCGTGCCACCCACACCCGCTCCGCCCCGAGGCGCGCTCGCCGCCCAATGGCCCGCCAAGGCGACGCCCACGCCGGCCGCCGGTCGGCCGGCATCGGCCTCCCCCGCACCCGCCGCCACGGCCGCGCCGGCCGAAGCCGAACCACTCGACAGCGCCATCACCTACTTCCCGCAAAGCCCCGACGACGAGGCGGAACCCGCCGCTGCCGCCGAGGCCGAGTTCGTGTTCGACCCCGGTGACCAGACCGCCCCTGCCCCCGAGGAGGCGCCGGCCTGGCCAGGCCTCGCCCGGCCCGAGGAATCCAACCTCACGGAACCACCCGCCATCGTCCCGCCCGAACCCGCCCCGCTCGCCGCCCAGGGTGACGGGCCGGCATCGGCCACCCCGCCGCCGCCCGGTTTCTTTGGCGACCAACCCGCCGCACCGAACCCGTTCCTGGAAGCGGACCCGTTCCCGGCGGCGGACCAGGCACAACCCGCCGCGCCACCCCTGTTCGCCGCGCCGATCCCACCCGCCGCGCCAGAGGAACCGGCCGGGCCGCTCGAACCCGCCGCGCTCGAGGAACCCGTCATGGCGCCACCGGCCGGCCAGGTGATCGATGCCCCCGCGCTGCCACCGGCCGAGGAAGCTCCGGCCCTCGCCCCGTGGCTGGACTCACCGGGCTTTGGCGCGTCGGCGCCAGCGTCGGCGCCAGCCGAGGACATCGCTCCCACTGCCTTCACCCCCGACCCGTCCGTGCCGTCGGCTCCGGCGCCAGCCGCCTCAGCGCCGGTCGCCCCGCCGGAGTTCCAGAACCTGCCGCGCTCGGTGCTCGCCGAACCCGTCGCCCCGGCCGCCCCGGCCCAGGCCGCGGCCGCGCAGGCGGGCCGCACCAACCCGTGGACCGCCGTGTTGTGGATCGTCACACTCGCGGCATGGATCGGCACGGTCGTCGCGCAGATCTACTGGTCGCCCGCTGACGTGTCGTCCACCTGGGCCGATGACGTGTGCACCTACCTGCCGATGATCGGCTCGTTCGGGCTGATCGGGGCGCTCATGATGAACGCTTTCGGCTGGTGGCGCCGCCGCCGGTGATCGGCGATCGCGCCAACCGACCGGGCACCATGCTCCGCACACAGTGGGCCTAAGGGCCTAACGTTGAACCATGACAACTTCGTCGCCGCAGCCCGTGCCACAGCCGGGTGCCCCGTACCAACCGACCCCCCAGGGCTTCCAGCCGGCCCCCGGCTACCAACCGCCCGCACCCGCCCAGGGCTACGCCGCCCCCGGCTACTACCAGGCCGCCCCGGCCAAGCCCGCCCACAGCGGCAGCGGCCTGCCGGCCATGAGCCCGTTCCTGCTCGCGCTGTGGGGCGTCGGCATCGTGTTCTTCCTCGTCGCCCTCATCGGCCTGGCGGCCACGAACGTGATGAGCGCGGGCAAGTTCTACACGCTGTGCGCCTACCTGTTCGCGCCACTCGGCTCGTTCTCGCTGGTCGGCGCGCTCATCGTGAGCGCCCTCGGCGGGCTCAAGCCGGGCCAGCCGAACCAGCCGCGCCACTGACCCCTCCTCGGGACCGGCTCGGCCCAAGTCGATACGCGCCGCCGTGGGAATAGCCCGGTCGCCACGGCGGTTGCCATAGCACGCCCGCGCGCGGGCAGCCGCAAACGCATCCCTTACCGGATCACCTCCTTTCTTAACAGCGGTCTGCCCGTGCGCGGGTCTTTGTCTTCCCGGCCCGTGGGACACTGGAAGGCGTGTCTGAAACCACCGCATCCCAACTCGCCGTCCCCGCCTCCTTCAGCCCCGCCGCCGGGGCCGTCACGCTCGCCGACGCCCAGCCGCTCATCCCGCTCGGTCCGCTCGACGGCCGCTACCGCAAGGCCACGGCGCCACTCGTCGACTATCTTTCCGAGGCCGCCCTCAACCGGGCGCGCGTCTTCATCGAGGTTGAGTGGTTCATCCACCTGTGCGACCAGCGCGCCCTGCCGGGCGCCAAACCGCTCGGGACCGCTGAACAGGACTATCTGCGCGGCATCGTGCGCACCTTCGGACCGGACCAGATCAAGGAACTCGGCGACATCGAACGCGAAACGGTCCACGACGTCAAAGCCGTCGAATACTTCCTGCGCCGCCGTCTCGAGGCCCCGGACGCCCCCCAGGCGCTGCGCCGCCACGGCCTCGCGGAACTCGTCCACTTCGGCTGCACCTCGGAGGACATCAACAACCTGTCCTACGCCGTGCTGATCCGCGGCGCCGTCCAACACGTCTGGCGCCCGGCCGCCGGGGCCCTTGCCGACGACATCGCGAAGCTGGCCCGCGACAACGCCGACCAGCCGATGCTGGCCCGGACGCACGGCCAACCGGCCACGCCCACCACGCTCGGCAAGGAGATGGGCGTGTTCGCCCACCGCCTGCGCCGCCAACTCGAACGCATCGACCGGACCGAATACCTCGGCAAGATCTCCGGCGCCACCGGCACCTACGGCGCGCACGTCGCGGCCGTCCCCGGCACCGATTGGCCGGCCGTGGCGCGCGCCTTCGTCCAGAAACTCGGCCTCACGTGGAACCCGCTGACCACGCAGATCGAATCCCACGACTGGCAGGCCGAGCTCTACGCCGACGTGGCGCGGTTCGGCCGCATCGCGCACAACTTCGCGACCGACGTCTGGACCTACATCTCGCTCGGCTACTTCGCGCAGGTGCGCGGCCAGGGCACGGTCGGGTCCTCCACGATGCCGCACAAGGTCAACCCGATCAGGTTCGAGAACGCCGAGGCCAACTTCGAGATCTCCGCGGCCCTGCTCGACACCCTCGGCCAGACGCTCGTCACCTCCCGCATGCAGCGTGACCTCACGGACTCGACCACGCAGCGCAACATCGGCTCGGCCTTCGGCCATTCGCTACTGGCGCTCGACAACCTGCGCCGCGGCCTGGCGGGCCTCGACGTCGCCCCGGCCGCCATGGCCCAGGACCTCGACCACAACTGGGAGGTGCTGGCCGAGCCGATCCAGTCCGCCATGCGGGCCGCCGCCGTGGCCGGCGTGCCCGGCATGGACAACCCGTACGAGCGGCTCAAGGAGCTGACCCGCGGCCACCGGATCGGCGCCGCTGAGCTGCGCGAATTCGTCGCCGGCCTGGGCCTGCCCGCCGAGATGGCCGCCCGTCTCGAAGCCATGACCCCGGCCACCTACGTGGGTCTGGCCGGAGATCTGGTGCGCGACTACGTGAAGTGACGGCCCGGCATCGTCGGTCCAGTCTTCCCGGAAAGGAAGGAAAACCGACGATGGCGGCGCTTACCTGGGATAAAAGGGTGCCCGATGGCGGCGCTCACCGCCATCGGACGCGGCACGGTCAGTCGTTTCGGGCGCTGCCGCCGGCGCTGGAGCGCCGGACGTCGATGACCAGGCCCGTGACGCCGGACGCCATGACCCGGAGCGACGCCTCCGCGACCTTGTCCGCGGACAGCAGCGACCCGGCCGGTTCGCTGCCGAAGGCGCGGAGCCGCATCGGGGTGGCTGTGCGTTCGGGGTTCACGACGTTGACCTTGACGCCATCCGGCGCCCACTCCTCGGACAGGGCCTGCGTGAGGTTGACGACGGCGGCCTTCGAGGAGGAATAGAGCGCATAGTTCTCGCGGCCCCGCGTGTACGAGGAGGACGTGAACAGCAGCAGATGCCCGTGCGAGGCCTTCAAGTACGGGTAGGCGGCCTTCGCGACCTTGACGGCCGCGACGTAGTTGACCTGGATCGATTCGTCGATGTCCTCGTCCGGGGTCTCGGCGAGGGCCCCGAGCCGGAGCACGCCAGCGGTCAACACCACGGCGTCGATCCGCCCGTACGCCTCGTTGACCTTCTGGAGCGCGGCCCGGATCTGGTCCGGGTCCTGGACGTGCAGCCCGGTGGTGGAACGGCCGTGCGCCACGACGACGGCGCCGGCCGTCTTGGCCGCCTGCGCGATCTCCGCGCCGATCCCGTAGGACCCGCCGAGCACGACGATGACTTTGCCGGCCAGCCTCGCCGCCAGTTCTTCCGGGGTGCGGCCCGGCGCGGCGCTGGCCGAGAGCTGAAACAGCTTGTCCGCGATGAAGAAGTCGACGGACTGCGTGATTTTGATGTTATTGTCCGAGCCCATGACGCACTTGATCGGCACATCCGGCCGGTATTTCAGGATCACGCCGCAGTCGTCGGTCGCGGAGAAACCCGGGTCTTGGGTGGCCCGGCGGTAGGCGTCGCGCAGCACGGACAGTTTGAAGGCCTGCGGCGTCTGCCCGCGCCTCAGGCGGGAACGGTTCGGGATGCTCCGGATCAGGTCCGCCTCGTCCACCTCGACGATCGTGTCGGAGGACGGGATGACGACGTCGACGGCGTCGTAGGTGTCGAGCGCCGTGACGCATTCGGCGAGGATCTCGTCGTCGACCAGCGGGCGGACGCCGTCGTGGAGCAGGATCTTGGCCTCATCGGCGTCGATGGCGTCGAGGAACCGCCTGGTGGTCTCGTTGCGCGTGGCGCCGCCCTCGAGGATCAGCGACACCTTCGGGTAGCGGTCGCCGAGCAGCGTCGCGACCCGTTCCGCCCAACCCGGTGTGATCATGACGATGACCTCGTCGACGAGCGGCGAGGCTGTGAGCGCGGCGACCGTGTGTTCGAGCACGGGTTTGCCGGCCACCTTGACCATCTGCTTGGGGATCGTCAGGCCGGTGCGGACCCCGACGCCGCCCGCCAACACCACGCCGTATGTGCGCATCCGCTCGCCTTCCGCTCGTTTCGTCCGGAGGTCTGTCCGCCCCCAAGCCTACTGGGAGGTTGCCCGATGCCGATGCCTCCCCGGGTGGTGGCCGGCCCGGGGTGTTCCGCAGGGTCCGCGGCCAGCGGGCCGGTTGTTCAGTATGGTGGGGGCGTGTCCCAACCTTCCTCCGGCGGCGGGATCCTCCACAAGGTCCAGGCCCGCCGCAAAGACTTCGCGCTGAAGACCGGTCACGGGTTCGGGCGGCCGCTGCTGTCCGTCATCGTGCCCGTCTACAACACGGCCGAGTACTTCGAGACGTGTCTCACGTCCCTACTGGACGGCTGGGAGCCGTGGCGCGAGGTGATCGTCGTGGACGACGGTTCGACCGACGGGTCGCGCGCCATCGCGGAGCGCCTCGCGGCCGCCGACGCCCGGCTCCGCGTGATCTCGGGCGGGCACCACGGCCCGGCGCACGCCCGCAACCTCGGGGTTTCCAAGGCGCGCGGCCGGTACCTGGCGTTCGTGGACAGCGACGATGCCGTCCCACCGGACGCGCTCGCACGGCTCGTGGAGTCGTTGGAACAGTCCGGGTCAGACCTCGCGACCGGCCCGTTCTGCGAGGTCCGGCGCGGTGAACCGCAGTTCGCCCAATGGATCCGCGTGCTTCATGACACGCACGTGACGGGCACGTCCGCGGCTGAGACGCCGCTCGTGTTGCGCAATTTCTACCCGTGGAACAAGGCCTACCGGGCCGCCTTCTGGCGGTCCCAGGGCCTGGCCTTCCGCGAGGGGTCGATGTTCGAGGACCAGCCCCTTGTCACCGAGGCGCTGCTCGGCGCGCACGGCATCGACATCGTGGACGCCCCGGCCGTCTACACCTGGCAGCGGCGCGAGGACGAGTCATCGCGCAGCCAGGTCGGCTTCTACCGCAAGAAGGCCGTCGAAGCCAGGGCCGAGGCGATCGACCTGACCCGGCCCGTCGTGACCGCCGCCGGGCGGACGGTGCTGGACGGTTGGCTGTACACGGTGATCGAGCACTATCTGCCGAACTACCTCAGGGCCTTCCCGAAGATCGACGAGGAGGACATCGCCGCCGCGCTCGCGCTGGTCCGCGGCGCCGTCACCCTCGAGGAGATCGCGTCGGTGCCGCGCGTCGACGCCGCCACGCGTGCCCTCGTCTGGGTGGCCCACGAGGGCGACCGTGCGGCCGTCGAACGCCTGTTGGCCGACGGTTTCGAGACGCCGGCCCGGTGGATGCGCGTCCTCGTGGACCCGGTCGGGCCGTTGCGGCCGTCGCTGGAGGGCAGCGCCGCCGGGCGGGCCGCGCTGGAAGCCGTCGCGGCCGCGCGCGCCCAGTGGCTCGACTTCGACCCGGCCCGTTTCACGCCACGGACCGTTGAGACGGAGTGGCTCGACGGCGACGGCGTCGCGGTGCGCGGCGACCTGCCGCTGGCCGGCATGTTCGGCGTCGACGCGATCGCGGCCGGCGCCGTGAACCTGACGGGCACGTTCGAGGACCCGTGGA
>JAISIU010000061.1 GCA_031261885.1 Bifidobacteriaceae bacterium | reverse complement strand
CTAGTTCGCCTACGTGGTGGACCAGGATCTGGTTGATCGTGCCGGAGACGCCCAACGGCGCGCCGGAAACGATCACCACCGTGTCCCCCGGGACGGCCAAACCAGTGCGGCGCAGCACGTCATCGGCCACGGCGATCATCTGATCCGACTCCGTGACACGCTCCACGGTGTGAGCTTCCACACCCCACGACAGGCTCAGCGCCCGCCGCACCGAATCGTTCGGCGTCAACGCCACGTGCGGGATCGGGGACCGGAGCCGGGCCACCCGCCGGGCCGACTCCCCCGACTCCGTGAACGTCACGAGGTAGCGCGCGCCCAGCTGCCGCGCGATCGCCGCCGCCGACAGGCAGATCACCCCCGCCCGCGTATGCGGCCTGGTGCTCATCGGCGCGATGCGGTCACCGCCCTCCCGCTCCGTCGTGTCGATGATCGACGCCATCGTGCTCACGGCCTCCACCGGGTAGGCCCCGACGGCCGTCTCACCCGACAGCATGAGGGCGTCCGCCCCGTCCAGCACGGCGTTGGCGCAATCCGAGGCCTCCGCCCTCGTGGGCCGCGCGTTCTGGATCATCGACTCCAACATCTGCGTGGCGACGATCACGGGCTTGGCGTGCCGCCGGGCCAAGTCGATGGCCTGCTTCTGCACCAGCGGGACGCGCTCCAGCGGCAGTTCCACGCCGAGGTCGCCGCGCGCCACCATGATGCCGTCGAACGCCTTGACGATGTCCTCCAGCGCCTCGATGGCCTGCGGTTTCTCAAGCTTCGCGATGACGGGCACCGTGCGGCCCACCTCGTGCATGATGTGGCGCACAGCCTGGTAGTCGGCCGCGGACCTGACGAACGACAGCGCGACGGCATCGACCCCGATGCCGAGCGCGTACCTGAGATCGTCCTCGTCCTTGGCCGTGAGCGCCGGGACCGACACGGCCACGCCCGGCAGGTTGATGCCCTTGTGGTCAGACACCATGCCACCCACCTCGACGGACGTGACGACATCGGACCCCGTCACCTGGGTGACACGCAACTGGACCTTGCCGTCATCGACCAGGATCGGGTCACCGACGCGCGTGTCGCCGGGCAGCCCGGCGTACGTCGTCGACGCCCGCTCCGCGGTGCCGGGCACGTCATCGGTCGTGATCGTGAACGTGGCGCCCTGCACCAACTCGACCGGCCCGCCGGGGAACACGCCGAGCCGGATCTTTGGCCCCTGGAGGTCCGCCAGCACGGCCGTCGACTGGTCCAGATCCACCGCGGCCCGCCGGACGGCCTCCAGCGCGGCCTTCTTGTCCTCGTGCGTGCCGTGTGAGAAGTTGAGGCGCGCCACGGACATGCCGGCGTCGACGAGGGCGCGAATGGCGCCCGGTGCCTCGGTGGCCGGTCCCAGTGTGCAGACGATCTTCGCACGTGGCATGAAGCTTGTTCTCCCTTGTCTGGCCAAGGGCGGGCCGCTGCCGTATGGCGCCGGCGCCGCCCTTGCCGGTTGGTTCGTTCGGTTGAATGAGTAGTGGATGTGACCGCGTCAGCGGGGCAGCGCGATGGGACGCTCGGACGGGGTGATCGGGGCCGGCAGCGCGGTGTGGCCGCCCTGCAGGTAGGCGTCCACGGCGGCGGCGCAGGACCGCCCCTCCGCGATGGCCCACACGACGAGGCTCTGGCCGCGGCCCGAGTCGCCCGCCACGAACACGCCCGGCACGCTCGTCTGGAAGTGGTCGTCGCGCACGTACGTGCCGCGCGGCGTCAGCTCGAGGCCAAGCTGTGCCACCGCTTCCTTAGACTCCGGGCCCACGAACCCCATCGCGATGAGCACGAGGTCCGCGGGGATGTCCCGCTCGGTGCCTGCCACGGCCTGGAACCGGCCGTTGGCGTCACGTTCGGCCGTGGCGACGCGCAGGGCGTGCACGTGGCCGCCGTTGCCGAGGAACTGCTCGCTCGTCACGAGGTATTCGCGCGTGCCGCCCTCCTCGTGGGAGGTGGACGTGCGGAAGATCGCCGGGTAGGTGGGCCACGGCTGCGAGTCGGGCCGCTCGGCCGGCGGCTGCGGCATGATCTCCAGCGACGTGACCGATTCGGCGCCCTGCCTCAGCGCCGTGCCGACGCAGTCGGAACCCGTGTCGCCGCCGCCGATGACGACGACGTGCTTGCCCTTGGCCGTCAGCTGGTCTTTCACGGGCCGCCCGGCTGCCGCCAGGTTGGACTGCTCCAGGTACGGCTTCGCGAACGAGATCCCGTCGAGCTCGCGGCCCGGCAGGTCGAGGTCGCGCGGCGTCGTCGAACCCGTCGCGATGACGACGGCGTCGTAGCGCCGCGCGAGGTCGTCCCACGTGACGTCCGTGCCGACGCGGGCGCCACAGCGGAACCTGGTGCCCTCGGCCTCCATCTGGGCGACGCGGCGGTCGATGTGCCGCTTCTCCAGCTTGAAGTCCGGGATGCCGTAGCGCAGCAGCCCGCCCGGGGCGTCGGCCCGCTCGTAGACGGCCACGGTGTGGCCGGCGCGGGTCAACTGTTGGGCGGCCGCCAGGCCGGAGGGGCCGGAGCCGACCACCGCGACCGTGGAGCCCGTGAGGCGGGCCGGGATCTGCGGCGAGACCCAGCCCTCCTTGAAGGCCCGGTCGATGATCGACACCTCGATGTTCTTGATCGTGACGGGCGGCTGGTTGATGCCGAGCACGCATCCCGATTCGCACAGCGCCGGGCAGACGCGGCCCGTGAACTCCGGGAAGTTGTTCGTGGCGTGGAGGCGTTCGGCCGCCTCGGCCCAGTGCCCGCGCCAGGCGAGGTCGTTGAACTCGGGGCACAGGTTGCCGAGCGGGCACGTGCGGTGGCAGAACGGCACGCCGCAATCCATGCAGCGGCTCGATTGCCGTTCCAGCATCACCTGGTCGGGTTCCAGCTGGGCGTGGACGTCGGCGAAGTCCAAGAGCCTGAGCGAGACCGGGCGGTCGAGCGGCAGTTCGCGTTCGCGGACCTTGAGGAAGCCCTTCGGGTCAGCCACGGGACACCTCCTCCATGATCGAATCCCACACTTGCGGGTCGTGATAGTCGAGCCCTTCGGCGTCGGCGTGGGCCAGTTGTTCGTTCATGCGGGCGAAGTCGCGCGGGATGATCCGCGTGACGCGCCTAAGCGTGCCGGCCCGGTCCGCCCGCAGCTGGGCCATGAGGTCGGCGCCCACGCGGGAGCCCGTCGCCTCGGTGTGCTCCGCCAAGAGGTCCGTGAAGAGTTTCACGTCCTCTTCGAAGCCCTCGGCGTCGAGCACGTCGAGCGTCTCGGTCATGAGGGCGCCCGATTCGAGCGAACCCGCCGTGACGCGGGCCGGGTTCAGGTCCACGACGAAGGCCCGGCCGCCGGACATGCCGGCGCCGAGGTTGCGGCCCGTGCGCCCGAGGATCACCGCGACGCCACCCGTCATGTATTCGCAGGCGTGGTCGCCGGTGCCCTCGACGACGAGCGACGCGCCGGAGTTGCGCACCCCGAACCGTTCGCCGACCTTGCCGGACAGGAAGATCTTGCCGGAGGTGGCGCCGTAGCCGATGACGTTGCCGGCGATGACGTTGTCCTGGGCCGTGAACGCCGCGTCCGGGTGCGGCCGGATCGCGATGACGCCGCCGGACAGGCCCTTGCCGAGGTAGTCGTTCGAGTCGCCGATCAGCCGCAGCGTGATGCCGCGCGGCAGGAACGCGCCGAAGCTTTGCCCGGCGGAGCCGTGCAGCGTGATGTCGATGGTGCCGGGTTCCAGGCCCTGGCCGCCGTAGCGTTTCACGAGCTCGTGGCCCAGCATGGTGCCAACCGTGCGGTTGACGTTGTGGATCTCGTGGTCGATGGCGACCTTCTCGCCGCGCTCCAGGGCGGGCGCCGCGAGCTTGATGAGCTCGTTGTCGAGCGCCTGGTCGAGGCCGTGGTCCTGGGCCGTGGAGTGGCACAGCGAGGCGCCGGCCGGCACCTCGGGCTTGTGCAGGATCGGGCTCAGGTCCAGTCCCTTGGCCTTCCAGTGCGTGACCGCGCGGGCCGGTTCGATGACCTCGACGTGCCCAATGGCGTCGTGGAGGGTCTTGAAACCGAGTTCCGCGAGGTAGCCGCGCACCTGTTCGGCGACGAACCGGAAGTAGGTCACGACGTATTCCGGCTTGCCCTTGAACCGGGCCCTGAGGTCCGGGTTCTGCGTGGCGATGCCGACGGGGCAGGTGTCGAGGTTGCACTTGCGCATCATGACGCAGCCGATCGAGACGAGCGGCATGGTCGCGAAGCCGTATTCCTCGGCGCCGAGCAGGGCCGCGATCATGACGTCGCGGCCGGTCTTGAGCTGGCCGTCCACTTGGACCACGATGCGGTCGCGCAGGTTGTTCAGCAGGAGCGTCTGCTGGGTTTCGGCGAGGCCGAGCTCCCAGGGCGCGCCCGCGTGTTTCATCGAGCTGAGCGGGCTGGCGCCCGTGCCGCCGTCCGCGCCGGAGATCAGTACGACGTCGGCGTGGGCCTTGGAGACGCCGGCCGCGACCGTGCCGACGCCGACCTCGGAGACGAGCTTGACGTGGATGCGGGCCTCGGGGTTCGCGTTCTTCAGGTCGTGGATCAGCTGCTTGAGGTCCTCGATCGAGTAGATGTCGTGGTGCGGCGGCGGGGAGATCAGCGCGACGCCGGGTGTCGAGTGCCGCACTTCCGCGACCCACGGGTAGACCTTCGGGCCGGGCAGTTGCCCGCCCTCGCCGGGCTTGGCGCCCTGGGCCATTTTGATCTGGATGTCGTCGGCGTTGGTCAGGTATTCGGCCGTGACGCCGAACCGGCCGGAGGCGACCTGTTTGATCGCGGAGCGGCGCTCGGGGTCGTGGAGGCGCTCCGTGGCCTCGCCGCCCTCGCCTGTGTTCGACTTCGCGCCGATCGAGTTCAGCGCGCGGGCCAGGGTCTCGTGGGCCTCGGCGGAGATGGAGCCGAAGCTCATGGCGCCGGTGGTGAACCGCCGCATGATGGCCTCGGCGGGCTCGACCTGGTCGAGCGGGATCGGGTGGCGGGCCTGGTCCTTCATGCGGAACAGGCCGCGCAGCGTCATGAGCCGTTCCGACTGGTCGTCGACGCGGGCCGCGTATCGCTTGTACAGTTCGGGGTCCTCGCGCCAGCAGGCGTTCTGCAGCAGGAAGATGGCGTCCGGGTCCAGCAGGTGGTCCTCGCCCTCGCGGCGCCACTTGTACTGGCCACCGACGTCGAGCACGCGGTGGGCGGGGGCGATGCCGCTCGGCGGGTAGGCGACGGCGTGCCGCCGGGCCACTTCCTCGGCCAGTTCGTCGAGGCCGATGCCGCCGATCCGGGACGGCGTGCCCGTGAAGTAGCGGTCCACGAGCTCCTGGGACAGGCCGACGGCCTCGAACACCTGGGCGCCGCGGTAGGAGCCGACGGTGGAGATGCCCATCTTGCTCATGATCTTCAGGACGCCCTTGCCGAGCGCCTTGATGAGGTTCGCGACGGCCTGGTCGGGGGTCACGTTTCCGAGCGCGCCGGCCCGGGCGAGCCGTTCCACCGATTCCATTGCGAGGTACGGGTTGACGGCGGCCGCGCCGTAGCCGATCAGCAGCGCGACGTGGTGGGTCTCGCGGACGTCGCCGGCCTCGATGACGAGCCCGATCTTGGTGCGCGTCTGGTTGCGCAGCAGGTGGTGGTGCACGGCCGAGGTCAGCAGCAGCGACGGGATCGGGGCCAGTTCGGCGTTCGACTCGCGGTCCGAGAGGACGATGAAGGAGACGCCGGCCTGGACGGCGGCGTCCACTTGTTCGAAGATCTCGCGCAGCCGGGCCTCCAGCGCGGCCCCGCCGCCGGCCACGGCGTAGACGCCGCGGATCACGGTGGAGCTGAAGCCGCCGGATTCGGCGCCGTAGCGGTCGATGCGGACGATCTTCGCGAGGTCGTCGTTGTCGATGACGGGGAACTGGAGGAACAGTTTGCGGGCGTGGTCCGGGTCCGTGGCCAGCAGGTTCGGCATGGGGCCGATCACGGCCTCCAGGCTGGTCACGAGCTCTTCGCGGATCGCGTCGAGCGGCGGGTTCGTCACCTGGGCGAACAGCTGGTTGAAGTAGTCGAACAGTTGACGCGGCCGGTTCGAGAGCACGGCCAGCGGGGTGTCGTTGCCCATCGCGCCCGTGGGCTCGGCGCCCTTCTGGGCCATGGGCGTGAGGATCATCTTCAGCTCTTCGGTGGTGTAGCCGAAGGTCTGCTGGCGGCGTTCCACCGAGGCCTGGGAGTGCTGGATGTGTTCGCGCGGCGGCAGTTCGGAGAGCCGCACCGACTTGTCCCCGAGCCACTGCCCGTACGGCGCGGCCTGCGCCAGGCGCTGCTTCACCTCGGAGTTCTCGACGATCCGGCCCGCCTCGGTGTCCACGAGGAAGATGCGGCCCGGTTCGAGCCGGCCCTTGCGGACCACGGTCTCGGGCGCCAGGTCCAGGACCCCGGATTCGGAGGCCAGGACCACGAGCCCGTCCTTGGTGACCCAGTAGCGGCCGGGGCGCAGCCCGTTGCGGTCCAGCGTGGCGCCGACGTAGCGGCCGTCCGTGAACGCGATGCAGGCGGGGCCGTCCCAGGCCTCGGCCACGCACGAGTGGTACTCGTAGAAGTCGCGGACGGAGGCGTCCATCTCGTGGTTGTTCTCCCACGCCTCCGGCACCATCATGAGGACGGCGTGCGGCATGGACCGGCCGGCCAGGCTCAGCAGTTCCAGCACCGAGTTGAAGCTCGCCGAGTCGGATTCGCCGGGCGCGCAGATCGGGGTCAGGGGCGCGATGTCGCCGAGCTCCTGGGAGACCATCTGGCCCTGGCGGGCCTTGATCCAGTTGCGGTTGCCCATGACGGTGTTGATCTCGCCGTTGTGCGCCATGACGCTGAACGGCTGGGCCAGCTGCCAGGACGGGAACGTGTTGGTCGAGAAGCGTGAGTGGACCAGCGCGATCTCCGAGGCGTACCGCTGGTCCTGGAGGTCCGGGAAGAACGGCACGAGCTGGGATGTGGTCAGCATGCCCTTGTAGACGATGGTGCGGGCCGAGAGCGAGGCGAAGTAGACGCCCGCCTCGTGGCCGGCGCGCTTGACGACGCGGTAGCACTTGCGGTCCAGGTCGATCCCGCCGAGGGCCGCGCCGGGGGCGGCGACGGCCAGCTGTTTGAAGGCCGGCATGGAGGCCCGGGCCGTGGGCCCGACCGGGTCCGGCACGGTCGGCACGTCGCGCCAGCCGAGGACTTCGAGGCCCTCTTCCTTGACGATGCCCTCGATGACGGCCACGGCCTTCAGCGCCGCGGCCTGGTCCTGGGGCAGGAAGGCGGCGCCGACGGCGTAGTGGCCGCGGGCCGGCAGTTCCAGGCCGATGTCCTCGCGCATGAGCCCGCGCATGAGCGCGTCCGGCATCTGGGTGAGGATGCCGGCGCCGTCGCCCGTGTTCGGTTCCGCGCCAACCGCGCCGCGGTGGTCGAGGTTGCGCAGCACGGTGAAGGCCTGGTCGATGATGTCGCGGCCCGGTTCGCCGCGCAGCGTGGCGACGAAGGCGACGCCGCAGGCGTCGTGTTCGAACGCGGGATCGTAGAGGCCCTGGGCACGGGGCGCTTGGAGGCCGCCTGAGGCTGTGGATGATGATGACGGCCGTGGCAATGGCGCGGGCATCGGCACCGTCCTTCCGATGTGAGGAGCAAACGCGAGGTGACGCCGGGGCCCGCGGGGTGGGTGGG
>JAISIU010000043.1 GCA_031261885.1 Bifidobacteriaceae bacterium | reverse complement strand
CTCCAATACCTGCGCTGGTCGCTGCCCGGCCTCCCGTTCATGCTCGCGGTCCTCGCGGCCAACGGCGCGTTGCGCGGCCTCCACGACACCGTCTCGACCCTGCGGGTCGCCGTGGCGGGGGCGGCCTTCAACGCGGTGGCGAGCGTCGCGCTCGTGTACGGGGCGGGGCTCGGGATCGCCGGGTCCGGCCTCGCGACCGCGCTGGCCCAAACCGGGATGGCCGTCGCGCTGACCGTGCGTGTGGCGCGTTCGTTTGGGCCCGGACCGGGGGCGTCCGATGCCGGCCGACCGGGTACGGCGTGGCCCGGCGCCCCGCGTGGCCTGTCCGGCGGGATGTGGCGGCCGCGCCCGCGCGGCATCGCCCGGGCCGCCCGTGCCGGCGGCCCGCTGTTCGCCCGCACGGTGTTCCTGCGCGTCGCGATCCTCGCCACGATGTCCGCCGCCGCCGGGGCCGGCGAGGTCGCCCTCGCCGCCCATCAGGTCGTCATGTCCGTCATGAACTTCGCCGCCATGGCGGCCGACGCGTTGGAGATCGCCGGACAGGTCCTCATGGCCGAGGCGCTCGGCCGGGCCGGCCCACGGGATCGCGGCGGGGTGCGGGTCGTGGCCCGCCGCCTTTGCCTGGCGGGACTTATCGCCGGGCTCGGCGCCGGCGTGGTCGTCGCGGCGCTGGCCTGGGTGTTTCCCGCGCTGTTCAGCGACGTGGCGGCCGTGCGGGCGGCGGCCCGGCTGCCGCTGCTCATGTGCGCGGCCGGCCTGCCCGTGGCCGGGGTGGCGTTCCTGACCGACGGCCTGTTGGTGGGCGCCGAGAGGGGCGGCTACCTGGCCGTCGCCTCGGCCGCGACGCTCGCCGCCTACCTGCCGGCCCTGGCCTGGGCCGCGCATTCCGGCACGGGCCCGTCGCGGCTGGTCTGGGTGTGGCTGGCGTACGGCGTCTGGTACATGGTGGCGCGCGTCGTGGCCGGGCTGGCCGGGACGCGCTGGGCCGTGGTGGCCCGCCGCTAGCTGCGCCGCGTGTACGTCTCGAAGCGGTAGCGCGGGCTCGCCGGGTCCTGGGGCTTGAGCCACACGTCCGGCGCCGGGCTGGCGTCCACGAGCCGCCATTCCGGGCCGATCACGGGAGCGAGCACCAGAGCGCCCGCCCCACCGGGAACGTCGAGGTCCACCTGGGTCACCTCGAGGCGGTCGTAGCGGTCCCAGAACGCCCGGTAGACCTCGCCGCCGCCGATCACGCACAGGGACGGTCCGGCATCGGCCTCCCCGCCCGCCGGACCCAAATCCGGGGTGACGGCCGCGCGTTCCCGCCGGACGGCATCGGCGGCCGCGACCGCCTCGGCGACCGATCCGACCGGCCGCGCACCCTCGGCGTGCCAGGTCCGGTCGCGTGTCAGGACAAGGTTGACGCGCCCCGGCAACGGCCGCGACCCCGGCGGCAGCGACTCCCACGTCCGCCGCCCCATGACAACGATGTTTCCCCTGGTCAACGCGACAAAATGGCGCATGTCCTCGCGCAGGCGCCACGGGATGGCACCGGCCGCGCCGATCACGCCGGCCGGGGTCTGCGCCCACACCCCGACGACGGTCGCCCGGGCCGTCACACCGACACCTGGCCCTTGATGGCCGGGTGGCAGCGGTAGTCGGGGAACGCGATGTCGGCGAGCTGGTAGTCGAACAGCGACGGCGCCTTGTGGAGCTCCAGGTGGGGGAGCGGGTAGGGCGTGCGGGTCAGCTGCTCGCGCACCTGGTCGACGTGGTTCAGGTAGATGTGGCAGTCGCCGCCCGTCCACACGAAATCCCCGACCTGAAGCCCGGCCTGCTGCGCCATCATGTGCGTCAGCAGCGCGTACGAGGCGATGTTGAACGGAACGCCCAGGAACATGTCGCAGCTGCGCTGGTAGAGCTGGCAGGACAGCGCCCCGTCCGTGACGTTGAACTGGAACAGCAGGTGGCACGGCGGCAGCGCCATGCGGTCGAGATCCCCGACGTTCCAGGCCGAGACGATGATGCGCCTGGAGTTCGGGTCCTCGCGGATCAGCCGCAGCGCCTCGGCGATCTGGTCGATGTGCCGGCCGTCCGGCGCGGGCCAGCTGCGCCACTGCACCCCGTAGATCGGGCCGAGCTCGCCATCCGGGCCGGCCCACTCGTTCCAGATGCGCACGCCCTGGTCCTGGAGCCACTTCACGTTCGAATCGCCGCGCAGGAACCACAGCAGCTCCGCGACGACGGACTTCGTGTGGATCTTCTTCGTCGTCACGAGCGGGAAGCCGTCCGGCAGGTGGAACCGCATCTGGGCGCCGAACACCGACAGCGTGCCCGTGCCCGTGCGGTCGTGCTTGCGGGCCCCAGTGGTCAGGACGTGCCGCAGCAGGTCCTCGTACGGGGTGGGATAGGCGGCCGATGCCGGTGGGCCGGGTTGGGCGGTGGGAAGCGGGGTTTCGCTCACGGTCGCCATTGTGTCACCGGTCCGGCCGGTCCGCTGCGGTCCCGTGGGCGCGCCGCGTCAGCGCAGGCGGACCGTGCGCGTCCCGCCCTCCACCGCGCTAACGCCCGCGGCCTCCGCGAACGCCCGGAACGCGGCCGCGTCCGATGGCGGCAGGTCCAGCCGGAACGTGACGCGCGGTCCGTAATCGGTCTGGATGGCAGAGGGGTTCCCGCCGCGCGTCGCGAGCCAATGGCGCAGCTCGTGGTCCAGCTTGCCGGCCGTCGCCGGATCCGCCTCGACGCTCCAGGCCGTGCGTGGCTCCAGCCGGAAGAACCGCGCGGCGTCGAGCGCCCCGGCGACGGCCCCCGAATAGGCCCTCACGAGACCGCCGGCCCCGAGCAGGATTCCACCGAAGTACCTGGTCACGACCGCGACCACGCCCGTGACGCGACGGCGGCGCAACACCTCCAGCATCGGCACGCCGGCCGTGCCGGACGGTTCGCCATCGTCGCTCGACCGTTGCTGCGCGCCGCCCTCGCCGACGATCACCGCCGAACAATGGTGCCGCGCCTGATAATGCTCACGCCGCCGCTCCTGGACGACGGCCGTCGCCGCGTCCAGCGAGTCGACCGGCACGAGGAGGGCCAGGAAACGCGACTTGTTGATCACGGTCTCCGTCTCGACGCGATCCGCGAGCGCGCGCCACGCCGCCTCCGGCGGGGCCGCCGGGCCGATGTCGCCCGGCG
>JAISIU010000042.1 GCA_031261885.1 Bifidobacteriaceae bacterium | reverse complement strand
GCCTCGCCGAGCAGCTGCAGCCGGGACTGCACGAGCGGCGTCGCCGCCGTCAAAACGTTCCTCTCGGCATCGGACAGCCCGTCCCACTCCCCCGCCGAGACGAGCCCAGCCTTGTGGAGCGGCGGCACGAGCCGCGCCCGGAACTCGGCCTCCGGCAGCAACCGGAGGTGCGAGGCGTTGATCGCCTCGGCCTTCTTCAGGTCGAACCGGGCCGGGTTCGGGTTGACGTGGGCGATGTCGAAGGCGCCCGCCATCTCCTCCATCGTGAACACGTCGCGGTCCGGCGCGATGGCCCAGCCGAGCAGCGCCAGGTAGTTGTCGAGCCCCTCGGCGATGAATCCGGAATCGCGCAGCAGGAAAAGGTTGGACTGAGGATCACGCTTGGACAGCTTCTTGTTGCCCTCCCCCATGACGTACGGCAGGTGGCCGAACAGCGGCACGCCCTGCGCCAGCCCGAGCTCGATCAGCGCCCGGTACATGACGATTTGCCTGGGCGTGGAGCTGAGCAGGTCTTCGCCGCGCAGCACGTGCGTGATCCGCATCATCGCGTCGTCGACGGGGTTGACGAGCGTGTACAGCGGGTGGCCGTTGGCGCGCACGATGACGTAATCCGGCACCGACCCGGCCTTGAACGTGATGTCGCCACGGATCAGGTCGTGGAACGTGATGTCCTCGTCCGGCATGCGCATGCGCAGCACGGGCTCGCGACCCTCGGCGCGGTAGGCGGCCTTCTGCTCGGCGGTCAGGTCCCGGTCGTAGCCGTCGTAGCCGAGTTTCGGCGGTTCGCCCTTGGCGACGTGCCGGGCCTCGACCTCCTCGGCCGTCGAATAGGACTCATAGGCGTAGCCGCCCTCGAGCAGCTTCCGCGCGACATCCCGGTAGATGTCCATGCGCTCCGACTGTCGGTACGGCCCGTAGGGGCCGCCCTTCTCGACGCCCTCGTCCCAGTCGAGGCCGAGCCACCGCAGTGCCTCCAGCAGCTGCTGGTAGCTCTCCTCGCTGTCGCGGGCGGCGTCGGTGTCCTCGATGCGGAACACGAACGTGCCGCCCGTGTGGCGGGCGTACGCCCAGTTGAACAGCGCCGTCCGGATCACACCGACGTGCGGCACGCCGGTCGGGGACGGACAGAAGCGGACACGGACACCGGACTTGGCCAAAGGATCGTTCATGGTGCCCCCTAGCCTACTTTCCCCGGAGGGATGCCCGATGCCGCCACCTCACCTGCCGTACGAAACCCACCTTCCGACATCGTCGGTTTCCCGGGAGCCCGATGCCGGTCACAACCTCACGCGCCCAACCGCCCGCCGAGCCCGGCTTTCGGCCGGCAAGGAGACAACCGCTTCAGCCGTGCGGCGAGCGGCGAGCGGCGGATGAAGCTTCCCGGGGCAGGCCGGTCAGCGGCGGACTATGGGGTTGGTCAAGGTGCCGATGCCCTCGACCTCGCAGGTGACGCGCTGGGCTGGATCGACGCGGCCGTTGCCGGCCGGCGTGCCGGTGATGATGACATCGCCGGGCAGCAGCGTGAACAGGCTCGAGACGTAGGCGACGAGCTCGGGGACGCCGCGCGCCATCTGGGCCGTGGACCCGTCCTGGGCCTCGCGGCCATCGACCCAGCTGCGGACCGCCAGGCCATCGCCGCCCAGTTTGGGCAGCTCCGTCTCGATCCATGGGCCGAGCGGGCAGGCCGTGTCGAAGGCCTTGGCCTTCAACAGGTTGACGCCCGGGTCGCTCGCGCTGCCGGCGGAGATGTCGTTCGCCACGGTGTAGCCGAGCACGACGTCGTCGGCCCTATTGGCGGGCACGTCCTTGCAGATGCGGGAGATGATGACGGCAAGCTCGGCTTCGAACGTGATGGCCGGCGCCCACGACGGGATGACGACCGGGTCGCCGGGCCCCACCACGGAAGTGTTCGGCTTGAGGAAAACGAGCGGCTCGGCCGCCGCCAGCTTGTCACGCCCCGCCTGGTCGGTCGCATAGTTCAGGCCGATCCCGACCACCTTGGAACGGGGAATGACGGGCGCGAGCAACCGGACATCCTCGAGCGGGAAGGCCTTGCCGGTGGCCGCGACCTTCGTGTAGAGCGGGTCGCCGGAGACCTGCTGGACGTGTTCCTCGCCCTCTTCGCCGAGCACAATGCCGTAACTGGGGGTGTCGTCGACGGTAAACCTCGCGATGCGCATGGTTCTAGCCTACGGCGGCGGCGGAGCCGCCCCCGGTGGGCCCGCAGAGACGTCAGGCCTGCTGCGCCTTCATCACCTTGTAGACCAACTCCAGACGGGAGTTCACGCCCTCAGCGCGATAGATGTCGGACAGGTGCTTCTTGACCGCCGAGACGCTGATGAACAGCTTGTCGGCGATTTCTTGATTGTTCAGGCCGTCCACGACGGCGGCGACGACTTGAAGCTTGCGGAACGTCAGTTTCGGCCTGGGCTCGTCGTCGTCAAGGTCGTTTGTGACAGGGGCCTTGACCCGGTTCAGGCGCACCATGAAGAGCCGCTTGTCCTTCTTGTACGAGAGCCCAACGGGCGCGAGGCTCAGCGACAGCTCCACCGAGCTGAAGTCCGGCAGCATGAAGGTCCGGTGGCAGCCCATGACCCAGCGCAGCGGGTTACCGCCGAAGGAATGTTTGAGGAATGCGGTGATAACGCCGGCGTCGTCCCCGAGACCTTCCTCGGAAGCCTCGTCCGCGCTTGTCACGTGCGCGACCGAGTCGAGCTGCTCACAGATGCGCCGCGCGGTTGGGTTGGCGTAGGTGACGTGGAACTTCTCGCCGAAGAAGATCAGTCCCATGTCCGAGATGTCGACACAGTGGCGCAGATTGAGCCGCATCACCGAGGCGGTGTCGAAGTTGATGTTCATCTCGAGCATGCGCGCCATGATCGGGGCGATCTCCCGCAGGATGGCCTTGTCCCGGGCGTCGAACGGCCCCTCCTCCGGGGTGCGGAACAGGGCACATGTCCCGATCATCCGTTTTTGGCCCTTGAGGTAGGCGGCGGCTTCGTAGTGGAAGCCGTGACGCGCCAGGAACGTGCCGTACTTCGAGTTGAGGAAGTCCTCGTGGTCCGCGATGTCGTCATCCGTGACCACGACGGCGTCCACGGCTCGGTCGACCCCGAGAGCCCTGGCGTTGAGCGGGTCAAAGCCGCGCAAGCTGGCCTGGTATTCGTGGATGAAGTCCTGGCCGATGTTCGTCACGGGATGGTACAGCGTGCCGTTGTGGTCGTTGAGCCAGAAGTCGCAGTGCGTCCAGCCGAAGATCTCGGCCAGCGCGCGCAT
>JAISIU010000039.1 GCA_031261885.1 Bifidobacteriaceae bacterium | reverse complement strand
AGACGTCGCCGTTCGGGGCCACCGCGAATGGCGAGCCCATGTACTTGCCCAGCGGGCCGCCGAAAACGGCGTCCGGGGCGCCTGACCCGGCCGCGACGACAGCCTTCGGGTAGCGTGCGATCGACTGGGCGGCGCTGTTGCCCGGGGCGGCGGCCGCCGCCTGCATCACGTACAGCGCGTCGCCGGGGCCGATGGCGAGGCTTCCGGGAATGAAGCAGCGCCGACCGCCGCTCTCGAAGCCGACGGTGCACTGGGCGGTGGCCAGGCCCATAAACGTCCGGTCGGGCTCGGCCAGGAACAGCGGTTGTCCCGGCTTCGCGGCGCGGAACCGGGCGGCGTCGAAGATGTCCACGCGATGCCCGGCCTGGTCCGGGACGTAGAGGTTGCCGACCGAGTCGACGGCCGGGGCGCCGCCGTCGAGGCTCAGGTTCAGGCCCGTCGCGATGCGCTCCACCGCGAACTTGCTCGGTATCAGGTCCTTGTCGCCCGCCTGCGGGGCAGCAACCTCGGCCGCGCCCTGCACGGCAGGTACCGCGGCGGCCCGATGCGGTGCCGCCTGCGGCGCGGCATCGGGACCGACCGCCATGGCGCCCGGCGTCAGACCGAGGGCCACGGCGGCCGCGAACGCGACGCCGATGAGGCGGCGTGGCCGCGCGCCGCCATGAGAGGACAGTGAGTTCAGCGTCAACCCGATCATGCGGTGCCGCTCCTGTTCCGGGGCGAACAAACACAATGGGGCCCAGGCTCAAGGGCAGAGGGGAGAAGGAAGCGGGGCGAACGAGGGGTTTCTCGGAAACAGTCCGAGCAGTTATGCTTTGAGCTTAGTCGAGGCGTTCCCCTCAACGCCACCGCGCCGCTGACCGCGGCCCCTCCCCATCGCTCTTTTCGGTGCCATGTTCCGCCCGACTTCGCTGGATCAAGGAGCAGACCCCGCATGTTGCGCAGGAGTTCGAACGCGCCCGTCCCGCCAACGCCACCGCCCGGCATCATCATGGATCCGCCCGCGCGCGGCCACCGCCGGATCGCGACCTTCGTCGGAAGCGTCGGCCTCGGGGCCCTCGCCGTCGCGGGCCTGGCCGTCCCGACGTTCGGCGACCCGTCCGGGCCCGGCGACGGCGCGAGCAGTCCGGCCCCCGCCGCGTCCCAACCGGCGGCCGCCGCACCCGCGGCGGCCCAGGACGGCACCGCGCCGGACGTCGCCGGCAACCACGTCGGAGACAAGTTCTCCAAGGACGGATACAAGTACGAGGTCACGAAGCCGTACACGGTCGGGACCGACAACGCCGTGGTAGCCAACGGCCAGGTCACACTGCTCGGCCCGGGCGGCGCGGCCCAGGCGACGACCCGTATCGCCACGCGGGTCCACGGGCTGCAGAGCAACGCCCAGTTCGACGTGACGGCCATTGGGGACCGTGCCTTCGAGGGTGAGCGAACCCTGAAGCATTTGACGCTCGACCCGGTCACGGCACCGCTGTCGATCGGCGTCGCCGCCTTTGCCGGCACGGAGCTCGAGGGCAACCTGACGATCGGCTCGGGCATCGTCGCGAACGGCGACCGCGCCTTCGAGGACACGTGGCTCACCTCCATCGCCCTCGAGGGCCCCGGCGGCGGCAAGACGATCACGGTCGGTGACTCCGTGTTCGCGAGCACCGCGGCGATCAATCCGGCCGAGGCCGGCCCCAAGGTCGTCTATCTCCCAGGCACCGAGATCCGCCTGTCGCCCGGGACGTTCACCGGGGCCGTCGGCATGACGGCGCTCGTGCTGAAGAGCCCGAACGCGCTGCCGGCCGGCGCGGCCGAGGCCTTCGCCCAGGTCAAATGCCCGATCTACTATCCGGCCCAGGCCTCCGCCCTCGTCAAGCCCGTCCTGCCGGACGGCGCGAAGGCCACGGGCTACACCAACGCCACGGGGCGCATCCTCGCCTTCTCGCTGCCCGACGCCGAACACCAGGCCGTGGACGAGGCGGATCACGCGATCTTCCTCGGCCCGAAGACGGACCCGACCGAGCTCTCGTCTGTGACCCCGTACGTCGCGACCCTGCCGTGTGACTCGATCAGCCCCGGAGAGCACGTGGCCGTCGACCTCGGCGACCTGAGGGCCAACCCCGTGCTCTACACCGTGACCCCGTACGACACGCAGGTGTCCGCCGTCACGTACCGCGTCACCTACCCCGAACCGCCCGCATTCACGAGCCAACCCCTCGACACCGTCACGAGCCCCGGCGGCAAAGCGACCTTCACGGCTGCGGTCGCCGATGTGCTGCCGCGGGTCTCCGTCGCCTGGCAGACGCGCCGGGCCGGCACGGCCGTGTGGGTGGACCTGAAGGACGAGGGCGCGTACTCCGGCACCGCCACACCGACCCTCACGGTCAAAGCCGATGACACCGCGCTGAACGGGCGCGAGTATCGGGCCGTGGCCAGCAACTACCTCGATGCGGTCGAGAGCGATCCGGCCTCGCTGATCCTCACGAGCGCCCCCTAGGCGCCGCTCCTGACGCCCGCCACGCCGATCGCGGTCGCCACCCAGGCATACGCGATGTGGGCCAAGAAGGGCAAGCTGGCCAAGTGGAAGGGCCAGACGGCCCTGAAGCTGCGCACCAAGGCGAGCGTCAAGGCCAGGAAGGTCGCCAAGGTCAAGAAGGGCAAGAAGGTCCGCGTCCTGGCGCGCAAGGGCGCCTGGGTCAAGGTCAGCACGGCCTCGGGCGTGACCGGCTGGACAAAACTGGCCCACGCCGCCAGCGTCGGCTGACGTCCGGTCCGCTCGCATCACGGACGGGACGATGCCGCGCCAGGGGTTGGTGCGGCATCGTGCCCGCCGGTCGTGGGGGGAGCGTGTCTCAGCGATGTTCTAAACTCGTGCGAGTGATTGCCGCGAGCCAGATCGAACTCCGTGCCGGCGCCTCCCTTCTCCTCAAGGACGCGACGTTCCGTGTCGACAAGGGCTCGCGCATCGGCCTCGTCGGCCGCAACGGTGCCGGCAAGACCACGCTGCTGCGTGTGCTGGCGGGGGAGGGCATCCCGGCTTCCGGCACCGTGGCCCGCACGGGCCAGATCGGCTACCTGCCGCAGGACCCGCGCACGGGCAACCCGAAGCTGACCTCGATGCAGCGCATCCTCCAGGTCCGTGAACTCGACAAGATCGGTCAGCGCATGCGACAGGCCGAGGCGGAGATGTCGAGCCCGGATGAGGCCACGGCCATGGCGGCTGTCGAGCGCTACCCCCGGCTTGAGGCCCTGTTCCTCTCGCGCGGCGGGTACGCGGCCGAGGCCGAGGCCGCCCAGGTCGCGTCCGGCGTCGGCCTGACCCAGCGCGAGCTGGCCCAGCAGATCAGCACGCTGTCCGGCGGGCAGCGGCGCCGCGTCGAGCTGGCGCGCGTCCTGTTCTCCGGCGCGGACGTGTTGCTGCTCGACGAGCCGACCAACCACCTCGACACCGACTCGATCGTGTGGCTCAGGGACTTCCTACGGTCCTATTCGGGCGGTTTCCTCGTCGTCTCCCACGATGCCGCGCTGCTCCATGACACCGTCACGTCCGTCTACCACCTCGACGCGCAGCGCCACGTCATCGACATGTACCACCTCGGGTGGGACGCCTACCTGGAGCAGCGCGTCGTCGACGAGCGCCGCCGCAAGCGTGAGCGCGCGAACGCCGAGAAGAAGGCCGCGGCCCTCATGGCCCAGGCCGACAAGATGCGGTACAAGGCGACCAAGGCCGTCGCGGCGCAGAACATGGAGCGCCGCGCCGAGCGCCTGCTCGGCGGCACGGACGAGGGCGAGGCGGACGACAAGGTGGCCGCGATCCGGTTCCCGGACCCGGCGCCCTCGGGCAAGACCCCGCTCATGGGCCGCGACCTGTCGAAGTCGTTCGGTTCGCTCGAGGTTTTCACGGGCGTGGACCTCGCGATCGACCGGGGATCCAAGGTGGCCGTGCTCGGGCTGAACGGCGCCGGCAAGACCACGCTGCTGAGGATCCTCGCGGGCCTGGAGACGGCCGACACGGGCGAGGTAGTTCCCGGCCATGGCCTGAAGGTCGGCTACTACGCCCAGGAGCATGAGACGCTCGACCCGGCCAAGACGGTCCTCGAGACGATGGCGGCCGCGGCCCCGGCGTTCGACGACACGGCCGTCCGCAACGTGCTCGGCTCGTTCCTGTTCTCGGGCGATGATGTGTCGAAGCCGGTCGCGGTGCTGTCCGGCGGTGAGAAGACGCGGCTGGCGTTGGCCACGCTGGTCGTCTCGGCCGCGAACGTGCTGCTGCTCGACGAGCCGACCAACAACCTCGACCCCGCGAGCCGTGGCAAGATCCTCGAGGCCCTGGCGGGTTTCAAGGGCGCGATCGTGCTGGTCAGTCACGACGCGGGCGCGGTCGAGGCGTTGCATCCCGACCGTGTGCTGCTGCTGCCGGACGGCGACGAGGACCTGTGGCGCGAGGACTACCTGGAGCTCGTCGAGCTCGCCTAGTGCGTCTGACGGTCAGCCGCGCCGGGGGCCGTGAAGGGCTCACGCTCCACGAGGAACCCGCGCTCCCAGCTCAGGAACCCCTCGAGGTCATCGACGTGGGCGTCGCAAGCCAGCCAGACCTTGCGATAGTCGGGGGCGTGCAGTTTCGGGTTGTTCCATTTCAGGGCCCACGATGGCGCGGCGTGGCAGCCACGGGCGGAACAGACCGGTTCGGCGGGGTCGGGACGCGCCGCGTCCGGCCCGGCGGGCACAACGATTGGTGGGAGACGCACAAAAAGTACCGTACGTCATCGTGCGCGGTTCACCGCCGCCGTCCCCGCGGTTAAGGCAGCGAGTTGATGAAATCGGCAAGGGCGCCGAGCTCGTGGGCCCAGACCAGCGTTACACCCATCTCTTGGGCCTTGCGCAGGTTCCCGAGGGAATAGCAGCCCGCCAAGGCCGCGATCGGAACGCAGTTCGCCGGCCCAAGCACCCGGGTCCAGGTTTGCGCCTTCTCACCACAGTCGTGAATGAGCCGCTTGTAGGAGTTCACCTCGGAGTTCGAGACCTTGCACTCGATCGGCGCGAGCCGGCCGTCCGGCAGACGGACCAGCACGTCGGCCTTGCCCCCTACCACGTCGCATTCGCCGCAGTATTCGCCGACCCTGGGGCCCTGGGTCGAGTTCGCGACCGCCACGGTCGGAACCTCGTGGTACCCCACACTGGCCAGCGCGGTCTTCACGGCTGTCTCCAATTCCCGGCCTCGCGAGCGGCGTGCAGTCTGCGTTCGCGCGCTCGCGGAGAGCGCCGCCGTCGCCACAATTGCCGCGAATCTTTCGGTTGGCTCCGCCGGACGCTCAGAGACTACCCACGGGAAACGTCTCGGATCGAGCCCTGCGAGAACTGCCTTGATCGCGGCGACGGCCTTGTCCGGTTCCTCCCGGAGCCGTTTCGGAGTCAGCGATTGGGCGCCTGAGAGGGTCTTGAGGTCGTCGGCGCTGAGGGGCGGGGCGGCCAGAAAGCGCACCAGCTCTCTTTCGCGAGGATGGCACAGGACGTCGAGTGCCTGATAA
>JAISIU010000006.1 GCA_031261885.1 Bifidobacteriaceae bacterium | reverse complement strand
CGGACGGTCAACTAGTTCCATCAGACCTTAACTTCCTACCAGAAACGTAGACTTTTTAAGTTTCAATTGAAATACTTTCACGTTTTGGCGAGAAGTTCGAGTCCAGTGAAACTACTGGCACACCCGGCGGCAAGTGACTGCCAGCAGGGGATGCCCCCACCAGGCGGCCAGGAGCCGCCCCCGGGGACGGGGGTTATCCATCACGCGAGCCTTTCCCGCCCCGGAGCCCGGTTGCTAAACCGGGTACGTCAAAGACGGCGACCCGCCCCCACCGCCCCACCGGCCGGCATCGTCGGCCCACACCTGAACACGAAAAACCGGACCCCCAACCGGGCACCCGGCGGCGCCGCCGTGAGCCCACCAGACTCAGCTTCCCGCACCCAAGCCACACACCGGCATCGTCGGCACCGGCGGCGGGACGCCACACCCCCAACCCAGCCCGCCCACGTTCAAGGGAGACGTGACATGCGTATCTTCACCGAAGACCAACTGCTCATCCAAGAGGCCGCCCACGACTTCGCGGCCACCGAGGTCGCGGACGCGACCAAGACCGGCATGGCGATCTACGCCCAGACCGGAACCGCCCCATTCAGCTTCGGCCTGTGGGACAAGGCCGCGGCGCTCGGCTACGCCGGCATCACGGTGCCGGAGGAATACGGCGGGCTCGGGCTCGGCGAGGTCGAGGAGCTGCTCGTCATGGAGCAGCTCTCCGCCTTCAACCCCGCGATCGCGACGAACCTCGACGGCCACAACCTCGCGACCAAGACGATCCTCCACTCCGGCTCCGAGGACCAGCGTGAACGCTACCTGCCCCACCTGGCCTCCGGCGAGTGGTGCGCGGCCGCGGCAGTCACCGATCCGGCCGGCTCCACGAACTTCCCCGAGTGGACCATCGAGGTGACGCGCGACGGTGACGACTACGTCATCAACGGCACGAAGCACTTCTGCTCCAACTCCCAGGCCGCCCAGCTCTACGCCGTGTACACGAAGTCGGAGCCCGGCACGCCCGGCCCCATGGACTGCTTCCTGGTCCCGGCCGGCACCCGCGGGCTGGAAATGGGCGAGCTCGAATCGTTCGGCCGCTCCGGCACGAACACCGGCACGGTCGAGCTGAACGACGTCCACGTCCCCGCGTGCGACAAGATCCCGCCGTCCAACCTCTACACGGCGAACTGGCTGGCCTGCGGCTACCTCGACTTCGCGGCCATCATGCTGGGCCGCGCCCAGGGCGTGTTCGACAAAACCCTCGCGTACGTCAAGCAGCGCACGCGCCGGGGGCGGCCGCTGGCCCAACTCCAGGCCGTGGCCCACCGGATCGCCAACATGGCGATGCAGATCGAGCAGGTCCGTTCCATCACCTTCGACGCCGCGCAGCTCTGGGACGCGGGCACGCCGAACCGGGCGCTGCACTCGATGGCGAAGATCGCGGCCGCGGAGATGATCGGCGACGTCTCGATCCAGTGCGCCGCCATGCACGGCGCCGCGGGCTCCGACCCGGCCGTCGGCATCATGTCCGCCCTGCAGACGGCCCCCGGCGCCTGGAACGGCGAAGGTCCCAACGACCTGCATCGCGACTACATCGCGGACGAGCTCGGCATCACGCTCGACTCGATGTGAGACCTCCGGTCCCCACCGGGCTCCCGCACCCCGGTCCGCGCAAAGTCCTGGTACCGGATTAGGGACTTTTGAGGTACCGAGCCTTTGCGCGAATCGGCAGGAGGAGGGGAGACGTGCCCGATGGCGGCACACCGCCGTGCCGTCATCGGGCACCTTCCGTTCACCGTCCGAATCCGCAACGCCCGGAGCGGCGGCCCGCTGGTCGCGGGGCGCCGCCCGAGGTCCGAGACCGGTTCATTTGTAGATCGGGCCGTCCTGCATGGCGTTCAGGCGGACCGTGTAGACAGCCGTGTTGGCCTGACCGGACCGGCGTTGACTATTCGTGAATGTCACGCGGATCGGCGCGTCCACCCCGTTGAAGGGGTAGGCGGCGCGGAACTTGGCGGGCGCCGTGACCTGAAGCTTGCCCTTCTTCGAGGCCTTCAGCTTGTAGGTCTTGGTGCCGTAGGCGGCCCATTTGATCTTCACGGTGCCCGCCGGCTTGGTGTAGCCCGTGCCGGAGAGCCGGAACTTGACCGTGTGGCCGCTGTAGTAGTCGTCGTCGATGTCGGTGCAGTCGGCGCGCGCCTGGTAGGCGTTGTCGCACGGGTCGGTGGCGTAATCGCCCCACGAGGCGGCCAGGGTCGGCGCGGCGCCCCGGTAGGTCAGTTTCGCGGCCTTGTAGCTGACCCGGTTGAACCCGCTCAGCTGGATCCGCACCACGGCCGTGAAGCCGCGCCCGATGTCGCCGTGTTTCACGCTGCGCACCCATCCGGTGTCGTTATCCTTCACGGTCTTCGTCGTGAGGTGTTTGCCGGAACGGATCCACGTGAGTTTCACGCTCGTCAGGCCCGTGGAACCCGAGGGATTGACGACGTTCGGAAGGATCTGAACGGCGTCGGTCGACTGGATCTGGAGCCGCTGCTTCGACTCGGTGATGACGCGGCCCGGCCCGAATGAGCCGTTCGCGGCGGGCGCTGCGGCCACCCGCAGCGACTTCGGCAGGACGGGGACGTCGAGCGTCTTGAAGGCGGCGCCGCCGGCGCCGATCTGGGCGACGATCACGCTGAGCCCGGAGATCCGGTCAGCGGAGGTGGCGGTGCGGACCAGGCCCGTGGACTCGACGGCGGTGCTGCCCGTGCCGACGACGCCACTCCGTCCGCGAACCCACCAGCACACGATTTGGGCCCCGGCCTCCGATGGCGTGGCGTTGACCCGGATCTTGCCGCCGACCTTCGGGGTGCCGGACAGGGTCACGGCCGGGGAGGGCGCCGCCGGCGTCTGACCGGCGGCCACGGCATAGGCCGGCGTGGGCGTGAGAACCGTGGTCCGCCACGGCAGAACGTTGATGGCCTGGAGGTCCCGGGCGACGACCCTGCCCGTGGCGGGGTCCGTGAACACCGTGTCCGCGGCCATGACGCCGGGTGGCGCCTGAAGATCGGCTCCCACGGGGCCGGCCTTGACGGTCGCGTTGATCGTCGCGCCCGTAGTGTTGTTCGGCGTGGCCGGGAAGGAGCCGCCGCCCGCGATGCCCAGCAGGGCGACGCTCATTTGGTATTGGGAGTTCGGCGTGATGTGCACGATGCCCTGGCCGTAGGTCCAGTCACTGGCGGAAGAGGCGCCGGCCTGGGCCCGTGGGCCGGCCGCCAAGGCCGGAGCGGGCAGCGCGGCCAGCCCGGCACCGGCCAGCGCCAGGACCAGGCCGATGCCCGCCCCCGCGATCCGGGTCAGGCGGGGCCGATGCCGAAGGGTCCGTTTGGGGGAATGCGTGACGTTCACGATGGGGTCCTCTGAAGCTTGTTGGTGGTGATGGCCGTCGCTGGCCGCACCTCACAAGCTAGCGACCCGGCGCCGCCGGAATGGGCACCTTCGCAATACCTCCACGCCTGCGCGCCGGGCTCTCCACAAAAGCCGGCGCGCCGGACTGCTCGCCGACAATTTTGGCGCGGGCCGCGACGTCGAGCTCGGCCAGGCGGTCCGTGTGAAGCCTCACGTGCTCGCCCGCCGCGCCGGCCGGGCCAAGCCGGCCCTCGCAGACGTGCGGCCCGGCTTGCGGCGTCAAGTCCGTGAGCCGCTGGGCCGAGCCGAGCTCCTCGAGCGAGCCGTTGATCATGCCGGAGTGCAACTGGCACACCACCTCCGGCGCGCGCACGGCCGTCGACACGAACGGGCAGTTGTGCAGCAGCAGGCACGGCGGCGGGCCGGGCCGATACTCGGGCGCGAACCACAGGGCGTCGAGCTTGTC
>JAISIU010000318.1 GCA_031261885.1 Bifidobacteriaceae bacterium | reverse complement strand
CCGTTTCGTATGTGAGGTGACCGCGCGGCATCGTCGGTGGGAGTCCGATGCCGGACCAAGCCGCACGCTGCCCGGCCGGGCAGGGTGAGGCCACGCCCGGGGAAGCCCGGCCGCGCCTGGCCGTGGGCCGCTGGGCGGGTCAGGGGCCGAGGAGGGCGGCGGGGACGACGGCGATGCCGTCGCTTTGGCGGCGGTAGGCGTCGGTGCCCGTGGTGATGATGGCCGCGTCGAGGAGGTCGTCGCCGAGCTTGTCCCGCAGCCAGAGCAGGTGCTTGGCGTCTGCCGCGGTGACCGCGGGGGTGGATTTGACCTCGAACGCGACGATCCGGCCGTCGGGGCGCGTGACGATGAGGTCCACCTCGTGGCGGCCGTCGCGGGTGCGGAGGTGGCTGGCGCGGGCGTCGGTGGCTTCCGCGTAAACGCGGACCGAGAGTGTGACGAGCGACTCGAAGAGCCCGCCGAATGTGGTGGTGCCGCGTTTGGCCAGCGGCTCCAGCTCGCGTGGCTGGGTCAGGAGCGTGTCCGGCGTGGTCAGGCCCAGGAGGTGGGCGGCGAGGGCTGGGTCCATGAGGTGGTGTTTGGGCACCTGGCCGAGTTTGCCGAGTTTGTGGCGGGGGTCGTCCCAGGCCGGCAGCGGGTCGAGCAGCCACATGCTGCCGAGCAGTTCGCGCCAGGCGAGCGTTGTGGCCTTGGTCGGCTTGTGGACGTCGGCGGGCATGGCGTTGTCGAGGATGTCGGTATAGGTGGCGACTCCGGCGGTGGCACGGGCGTAGGACCGCAGCCAGGCCATGAGGGTGGCCGGGCGGCGCACTTGGCGGCCCAGCTCCGGCAGGTCGCGTTCGAACAGCTCGGCGAGGTAACCCTCCCAAGCGGTGAAGCGGAACCGCTCCGGAGTGGATCGGAGCGCCGGGAGGCCGCCGCGCACGATCTCCTCCGCGTACTGCTCCACTGTGACGTCGGTGCGGCCGGTGAGGGGTTCCTGCCGGCCGGCCAGCAGTTCTTTGAGGGAGACCGTCGGGGGCTCAAGTTGGCGTTCGGCGAGCGTGAACGGGCGCAGCCGGACGTGGACGATTCGCCCGGCGCCCGAGTGCTTCGGTTTCTCCTTGGGCGTGGCCGAGCCGGACAGGAGGAACAGGCCCGCGGCCCCGGCGGTGTCGACGGCGTGCCGCACCTTGTCCCAGATGGGCGGCCAGTACTGCCATTCGTCGATTAGGAGCGGGCGGGGGAGGCGGTTGATGAGGTCAGGGTCCTCGCGGAGCGATTGGGCGGTGGGGTCGTCATCGAGGCTGAGCACGGCGCCGGCGTGGCGGCTGGCCGTGGCCGTCTTGCCGACGGCCTTGGGGCCGTCGACGGCGATGGCGGGCAGTGCCGTCAGCGCGTCCTCCAAGAACGCGTCCAGCAGGCGAGGAACGTACTCCACGCTCCGTACTATACCAATGTCCCGCTCTCTATTATCCCTCTGCTGCACTTTCTACTGTGCTTTCTGTCCGCTTTCTACTGGCCAAACGTTCCGCTCCAAGGATGCACGATGCCGGCGCAAGCCATCCGCATGAACGTAAGACTGGGCACTGTGATCTCGGCATGCGGCCGGAGTGGGAGGCTGCCAGATTCACGGTGTGTAGGTAGCTACACGGTAAGTGTGTATCGAGGTATACTGTTTGGCGTGACTCGTCCGATGAAGACAGCCGTGATCCGGCGCAGGCTGCGTGATCAGGGTTGCTCCATGCGGGAGGGCAAGGGCGACCATGAACGGTGGACGTGCCCGTGCGGGAAGCACAAGACCGCGCTGGTGCAGGACACGGAAAACTCGCCGGGCGTGGTCGGTCAGATCATCAAGGACATGGCATGCCTGCCGAAGGGGTGGTTGCAGTGACCAGGACGTATCGCGTGACGGCCAAGCGGTGGGAGCGGGGCTGGGAGCTGTACGTCAAGGGCGTCGGTGTGACCCAGTGCCGCGTGCTGAACGACGCCGAGCGCCGCGTGCGCGGTCTGGTCGACACCATGAGCGACGAGCCGGTCGGTGACTACGCGGTCGACGTACGTATTGATCTCGGTGGCTTGGAGGATGAGGCGCGGTCGGCGCGCGACCTGGCGGCCCGCGCGGCCGAGGTCCGGTCCGAGGCCGCAGCGGCGACCCGCGCTGTCACGGCCAAGTTGCGCTCGGCCGGCCTGTCGCTGGCCGATGTCGGCACGATCCTCGGCGTGAGCCGAAGCCGCGCCGCCCAGCTTGCTGCGTGATATGTCTGGGCGGTGCGACCCGGATGGTTCTCTGGGGTGGCCTGATCATGCTGGCGGTGGAAAGTGGCGATTCAGACCGGTCTACGACTAGTCTAGATGGTGTGAGTACCAAGACCCTCGGATCGTATGAGGCCAAGACGCACTTCTCGCAGATGCTGGATCAGGTCGAGCGTGGCGGGACGGTGACGATCACCAAGCACGGCCGGCCCGTGGCGGTGGTCTCGCCGGTCGATGGAGCCAAACCCGACGGTGCGGGCGTGGTTGCCGCGCTCCAGCGGGCCCGGAAGGGCGTCAAGCTTGGCGCCAGCGTGCGGGAGCTGATCGACGAGGGTCGGCGCTGATGGCCGTCGTGTTGGACACGTCGATGACGATGGCGTGGTGTTTCGAAGACGAGGCGACAGTGGAGTCGGATCGCGTGCTGTCCCTCGTGGCGGCAGAAGGCGCGGTGGTGCCGGCGCTGTGGCGGTATGAGGTGGCGAACGTCTTCGTGATCGCGGAGCGGCGCGAGCGGATCACCAGGGCCAAGGCCGCGGCGATGAACCAGTTGCTTGACGACCTGCCGATCAGCCTGGCGCCGAGCGAGCCGACCAGGGAGGAGACCATGGCGGCGGCACGGGACAGCGGCCTGACCGCCTACGACGCGACATACCTCCTGCTGGCGCAGCGCCTGGGTCTGCCACTGGCCAGTCTGGACGCCCCGCTGTGCCGGGCCGCCGCGGCTACGGGCGTTGCCCTGGTCAGTCAACCATAGGCTTCGATTGTGTCGGGCTATACGCTCGTGA
>JAISIU010000274.1 GCA_031261885.1 Bifidobacteriaceae bacterium | reverse complement strand
ATCCAAGAGCTCGGGTACGACGACGACGTCGACCAGGACCTGCGCGACGCGCTGGAGGACCTGACCGGGGAGGCACTGGTCGACGAGGATTACGGCGACGTCGTGGACGGCATCATCATTTGGTGGCGGGACGACGACGGCGACGTCACGGACACGTTGGTGGACGCCCTGGCCACGATCGAGGACGGCGGGCTGATCTGGGTGTTCACGCCCAAGCCGAACCGTCCCGGGTACGTGGAGCCGGCGGATGTGACGGAGGCGGCCAGCACGGCGGGGATGCACGCGACCAGTTCGGTCTCGGTGGGCCCCGACTGGGCCGGCATGCGTCTGGTCCAACGGGGCCGCGCCAAGAAGTAGCGCCCCGCCAAGAGGGGGCAAGCGGGCGTCCGGTCCGGGGCGCCCGATGCCGGGTACCCGGGTGGGTCTCTATCCGGGCGTCATGAGATATGGCTCTTAAGAGGGGCGCTTGCGAGCCATTTGTCTTGACGCTCGGGAGTTGGGTGAGTGCACGGTGCCGGCCCTCGCCTCGCGCTCCTGGCGCGTCAGACCGGCGTCCCTTACACTGAAGTAAGGCAAGTTCGTCGAGTAAGGAATTGGGGTACGCGACTATGCCGACGGCGACCGTGACGAGCAAAGGGCAGGTGACTCTGCCGGTCGCTCTGCGGCGTGATCTCGGGATCCGGCCGGGGACTCAGGTGGAGTTCGAGGAGATGGCGGACGGGTGGGTCAGGATGCGGCCAAGAACGGGGCGCATGGCTGACCTGGCCGGTTTCTTCGGCACGTGGGAGGGTCCCGCGGCGTCGCTGGAGGACATGGATCGGGCCGTGGCGGCCGGAGCCGTCGAGTCGCTCGGCGAAGGAGCTGGCGAGTGATCGGCCTTGACACCAACGTGCTCGCGCGGTTCATCGTCCGCGACGACCAGGCGCAGGCCGCCGCCGCGACCAAGCTGCTCGAAGCCCGGACCAAGACGGATCCGGCGCTGGTACCGCTCGTGACGCTCGTGGAGCTGTGGTGGGTGCTGACCAAGCATTATGACTTCCCGAAAGCCCAAGTCGCTGACCTGGTGGACAAGATGCTCGCGACCGAGGGCCTTCAGCTGAGTGAGCCGGATGTGGTCCGGGGCGCGGTCGAGAAGGTTCGGTCCGGCGCCGACTTCGCCGACGCGGTCATCGCCGCGCTCGCCATGCGCTCGGGTTGCGACGCGGTCGCCACGTTCGACCGCAAGGCGATACGCCGGGCCGGGATGCGCGCCGTGGCGGAACTGATCAGGTAACCCGCGCCCGGGATCGGGCGTTCGGTTCGGGGCGCACGATGCCGGGTGTCCGGTTGGGTTTCTATCCGGGCGTCATGAGATGTGGCTCTTAAGAGGGGCGCTTGCGAGCCATTTGTCTTGACGCTCGGGAGTTGGGTGGGTGCCGGGTGTAGTTGCGGGCGTCCGGTTTGGGGCGCACGATGCCGGCGCTCGCCTCGCGCTGCCGGGTCCCGTTCGGTTCGCGGATGCGGTGGTAGACTCGCGCGTACCTGCGATGAGCCGAAACGCCCCGAAGACACCTGGCCAAAGGCGGCTGGCCCGGGCAGGCAAAGCCAGATCGAAAGCTCGTCATATGTCCAGGATCGTTCCCCATCCCAGCACCCCCGGTGTGACCGGCAGCCCCATCGCCGCGCGCCGCGTTTCGGCGCGCCCGGGGGCGGGCCGGCGGCGCCGCTGGCGCCGCGGCGGGGCGGTCCTCGCGGGCCTGGCGGCTGTGGGCCTCGCGGCCTTTCCTGGAGCCGAGCCCGTCGGCGCGGCCAGGGCCTGTCCTGAGCCGACGGCCGGCACCACGATCGACGTCACGGCCGGAAACGAGGTGGGGGTGCCGCCCACCACGGCGGACCTGCAGGCCACGGCCGTCGTCACGAGCACTGGGCATGGTGGTGCCACGCCGAACGTCTACCGGGCGGGCGACCGCTTCGCCCTGACTGTGACGGTGAAGAACGCTGGCCCGGGTGCGGCTACTGGTGTGGCCGTGGCGCGGCCGGAGGGTTCGGAGTGGAACGTGGCCCGGGTAGGCGCTGACCTGGACGGTTTGGGGCTCACGGGTGTGGCGTGGACGTGCAAGGGCGCGGGCGGTGCGGTGTGCGTGCAGAAGTCGGGCGGTCAGAAGTCCGATGCCGGTGGGTCCGGGACCGCTGAGCCCGTCGCCGCGCAGCCGGGTGTGGTTGGGGCGAATTGGTACGGGCCGGCGGGGTCCAAAGTGACGTTGGCGGTCAGCGGCACGGTCGGGGTGGTGGTGGCCGCGGGCACCACGGTGGCGTTGAGCGTGACCGGGTTCGCGGTGACGGATTTTGCCAGCGGCACGTTCTCGGCGGCATCGTCCACGGTGACCGCCGATGGCGCGTTGACGGACCCGGACCCGCAGAACAACCAGGCGGTTGTCGGCGTCGAGGTGCGCGGCCCGGCAGCGGACGCGAAGGGCACGCCCGGGCGGACGGCATCGGCGGCGGCCCAGCCCAAAGGCACGGCGGGCACGGCGCCGGCGCCGCGCGTGACTCCCCAGCCGGGGCGCGCGGTGACGGTGACGGCCACGCCGGGCGCGCCGGCATCGGGCGCGGGCGTGCCGGATCCGGCTTTGTCCACGCTCAAGGTGAGCGGTCCCGTGACGGCGGGCGCGGGCGTGGAGACCGCGACCGTGACGGTCCGGGACGGGACGGGCGCGGTGTTGGCGGGCCAGGCCGTGGTGATCGAGGTCGAGGGTTTGGGCCCGGCGGGCGGTTTGGCGTTGTTGACGGGCAGCGGCGGGCGGGCCGTGTACCAGCTGGCCGCGTCGCTGCCGGGCCAGCACGTGGTGACGGCCACGTTGCCGGGCTATGGGCCCATCGCGGGCTCAGGCGCCCGCGTCACCTTCCGCTAGACCGGCTACGGGCGCCGCGTTCGACGATGACGCCAAGCACCTCGGCTGAAGGGGCGTCGCGGCGTGACCATCATTGGTGCCGGGCCTGGTCGAGGGCTTCGGCGTAGTCCTCGTAGGACCTGTCATAGAGCCCGCGTGTCGCAGCATCTTGGGTGAGCTCATTGAGCACTTTGGACTGTTCGGCGTAGCGGAGCTCCCGACTTTGGTCAGTGGTCAACGCGGTCCCTGTGTCCGGCAGGAAGAGCTCGTCGCAGGCTTCTGCCGTGGCCCGGGCCAAAGCCTCGTGGCATTCGGCGACCTGGCGCTCGCTGGCCGCTGAGGTCTCGGCGCTCTCATTAGTGGTGCTCACGACCGCTGAGGCTAACGCTGCGCCTGGCGGGCGCGGTGCACGCCGACTCGTGCGTGTCGCACCGGCGAGCGAAACCGGTGAGGAGCGTCTTGACCAGGCCCTGAGTCTCTGCGGTGATGGCGAGGATCGCGTAGCGTACGTACATGCTTGACGATGCGTTGGCGGGCCGCCCAAGGGCCTTGACCGGTCGGTCGCAGGACGAGGCCGCCGCGCCGCTCGAAGCTGACCGCGACCGGCCGGACGGGCTGGCGCATGAGAGCCGGATTGCGCCGTTAATCGCTGCCGCGCGCGCGGAGGACCAAGCGGATGTTGGGCGGGGTGTGGAGGCGCATGAGTTTGTCAGCCGTCTGCACAGAGAGCTTGCCGCGCGGCATACGCAGGTGGAAGCGGGGGAGCGCTTCACCGGGCTCCAGTCGGACCGGCGCGCCGCGCTGGTCACGCCCCTTGCTGGTCCGCCTCGGTTTGTGCCAACCAAGCAGTTCCTGCGGGCGATGTCGGAGACGCCGCCGGTGGATTACCAGGCGATGCTGGACGAGGCGGACGCCGCGTTCGACGATGACGGTGATCGCCTCGGCTGAGGGGCGTCGCACCGGCCGGGGGAGTAGTTCCACTGGGGGCGCGGGCCGTCGATCACACCAGCCTCATCATTAACACGAGTCACATCAGTCCCACACCTCACACGAAGCGGCCGTCAAAATCGCGTTCACCAGCAGTTTTTCGGCGTGTCGTGCCAAAACCACTTGCGAAAACGCCCCCAACTTGGGTAAAACTACCCATGAGCGTTTGTGCAGGTCACGGGAATCCCCGCAGGTGAGGACCGCGCCCCGCTGGACGTTCAGCGCACCAAGCGCCCCGCATGGTTCCTTTCCCCTGGCCGAATCACGTGGCCGTCGGGTGCGTCGCCCCAACATCAACCCCGATGAAAGAAGCCCGCATCGTGACCCCGAGCAGGTTGCAGGCCGTAGGTCTTGGCGTGGCCGCTTTGGCTGCCTTTGGCCTGGCTTTCGCTGCACCA
>JAISIU010000255.1 GCA_031261885.1 Bifidobacteriaceae bacterium | reverse complement strand
GGGTTCGGGCTCGCGGCCCTCTCGTGCGTGATCGGCTGGTATGCCACGTGCGTGGGGCTGACCAGCGCCGATGACGCAGGGATGGGGAATTTCGCGCTCGTCGCCTTCTCTGTGGTGGCCACGGGCGCCGCGGTGCTGGCCTTCTTCTCCGCCCGGCGCTCCTCGATCCGGTTCTGGGCGGTCGGGCTCGTGGTCAACATCTTCACCGCGCCCGTCGCCTTCGGCTACGTGAGCGACCTGCTCGCGGTCGTCGACCTCATCGTCATGTGCGTCGTCGTCGCCTACCAACGCCACACGCGCCGCCGCGCGGCCCGCTCCGCCGGCTGAGGCCGGGCCGGGCCTCCACGGGGCGGCTCCCGCCAGCGAACGGTTCCGTCCCAGCATTGCGACGCGGCCGACATCGGCGGTCTACCCGCTGGACAGGCCGCACAGGTATAGTGACGAGCACGGCTTATCGGGAACCGTGACCAAACCTTTGCCCCACGTGAGTACCAAAGGGGCGGGTATGCGGATCTTGAACATCATTCCGATCACCACGGACATCTGGACCGAGGAGATCGACGCCTACGTGAGGCGGCCCTTGTTGCCGGACACCGACGTCGTCACAAGCTTTCTCACGCACGGTCCAGCTTCGATCGAATGCCAAGCTGACGAAGCGCTGGCCGCGCCCTGGGTGGTGGCGCTGATCCGCCAGGCCGAGCGTGACGGTTTCGACGGCGTGTTCGTCAATTGCTTCGGCGACCCGGGAATCCTGGCGGCCCGCGACCTCGTCTCCATTCCCGTTTTCGGCGGTTTCGAACCGGCCGTGCTGGCGGGGCTCGGGCTGGCCGAGAAGGTGTCGGTGGTCGCCGTGCTGCCCCAGGTGGTCTCGCTGATCTCCGGCAACATCCAGCGCGGCCACTTCGGTTCTCGGATCGCCTCGTTGCGCCACCTCTCGCTGTCGGTCCCAGACCTGTGCAATACCGAGGCGTTGATCCAGGGACTGTACGAGCAGTCCAAGGCCGCGATCGAGGAGGACGGCGCCGGCGCCATCGTGGTCGGCTGTGCGGCGCTGGCCGGGGTCGCCGAGGGCGTCGCGGCCAGGCTGCGCGCCGACGGCTTGGAGGCGCCGGTCATCGAGCCGACCCGTGCCGGACTCCTGGAGCTGGAGGCCTTCGTGCGCATGGGCTGGCATCTGGGCCACCTCGCCCACCGCACGCCCCGGCTCAAGGAACGCCCGTGGCGGCTCGGGGCCGGGACCGTGCCGCTCGCCTCCTGACCCGGACCGCTACCATGCCGATGTGGATATCGCGATCATCGGCACGGGCGCCATCGGCGGGTATTTCGGAGCCAGACTGGTTCACGGCGGGCACACGGTCCATTTCCTCGCGCGGTCGGACGCCGGCCCGATGCGTGCCCACGGGCTCGTCGTCGACTCCTACCTCGGCGACTTCACGGTGCCGCACCCGCTCGTCTACACGGACGTCGAAGCCCTGCCGCCGTGCGACATCGTCCTCATCACGGTGAAGGCGACCGGCAACCGCGCGCTGCTGCCCCATCTCGGCGCGGCCACGAAGAAGGGCGGCGCCATCGTTCTCATGCAGAACGGTTTCGGCGTCGAGGACAAACTCGCGGCCGCCTACCCGGACGCCCGCGTCTTCGCCGGGCTGTGCTTCATCTGCTCGTTCCGCACCGCGCCCGCCCACGTCAAGCACACCGCCTACGGGCGCGTCTCGCTCGCCGCGCAGGACGGCGACGTGGCCAGCGCGGAACGCTTGTCCCATGTCTTCTCGGACGCCGGCATCGACGTCGAGGTGCTGCCGGACGTGCTGACCGCGCGCTGGCGCAAGCTCGTGTGGAACATGCCGTACAACGGCCTGTCCGTGGCCCTCGACTGCACGACGGCCGAGCTCGGCACCGACCCGGCCGCCGGCGCGTTGGCCCGCGCCATGATGACCGAGATCCTGGAGGCGGCCGCGGCCTGCGGTGTCGCGATCCCGGCGGAGTTCATCGAACAGCAGATCGCCACGACCACCCAGATGAGCGCCTACGAGCCGAGCATGAAGCTCGACTACCTGGCCGGCCGGCCCATGGAGGTCGGCGCCATCTACGACGCCGCGATCGCCTACGCCCGGGCCCATGGCTATGAGATGGTGCGCGCCGAATGGCTGGCCCGCACGCTCGACTACCTGGGCGCCCATAACCCGCACACGGCCCGCTGAGGGGCCGGCGGGGCGTGGGCCCACCCCCGCCGCTGCACCCGCCTAGTCGTCGAAGCCGCGGGCCGTCAGGGCCTCGCCCAGGGTGTCGGCCCGGCGCAGCGCGGCCACGGCCAGCGGCACGGCGAACGCCGTCACGCCGCGCGCCCCGCACCGCGCGGCCTGGGCCTCGCGCGCCCCGTGGGCCAGCGCCGCCACGGCCGGCAGCGCGCCGACCGTGATGAGCAGGATCAACCCGACCCGGTCCGGGTCCACGCCGAACCGCTCGAGCGGCCGGGCCGCCCAGGCGACGGCCCCGACCAGGGCCTCGGCCCGCGTCGTGGCCGT
>JAISIU010000212.1 GCA_031261885.1 Bifidobacteriaceae bacterium | reverse complement strand
CCTGGGGCGGGTGTGCTCAACGTGAAGTCCGTTCTGTTTCGCTGTGCTGCGTGGGGCGCCCGGCCGCGCACGCGACGCGGCATGGGGCGTGGGCGCTTACCACTCACCTATAAAGGTAGTCCAGCCCGCAGGCCCGCACGTCTCGGATGGATGCGCTCAGGCCGTCCTTGGATGATTCACAGCTTCCGCAAAGCTTTCTCAAGCACCGCTCATGGGCTGTGGGGCAGTCGGCGGCGGTGGGCTCGCACTGGGCTTGGGCGGTTGAATCGTGGCAGAAGATCGGCGGCGCGCTGGGTGTCACAGCCCAGGCAGCGCGGCAGCGGTACCGGCGTCCGGCCTGACATGCGGGCGGTCCGGCCCGGCGAAAGTTATGCAATCATGCAATCCGATTGCACGATTACATAACTTCTGAGCAGAGGCTGCCCGGGTTTTCCGCGATTCGGCCGGTGGCGCTGGAGGTGCCTAGTGACTCCCGGCATTGCGGTGTCTGGCTAGATCTAGCTAAAATACTTACGAGTCTTCACGTATGGGAGGTGCGCCATGGTCGTCAACATGCTTGAGGCGAAGTCCACGCTGTCGCAGCTGGTCGCCGCGCTCGAAGCCGGCGAGGAAAGCGAGATCGTGATTGCCCGCCGCGGCCGGCCGGCCGCGCGGCTCACCGCGCTGGCTGGCACTGGGTCCGTGGCACGGCGCATCGGCGTCGCCCGGGGTCGGTTCACGGTGCCGGACGATTTCGGCCGGGACGACGACGCGATCGCCGATCTGTTCACCGGCGACGCTGAGACCATCGAGCCGAGGACCCCTGCCGCGTGAATCTCCTGCTCGACACCCACATCGCGCTATGGGCGCTGACCGACGACCCGAAACTGCCGCCGGCTGCCCGCGAGCTGCTGCTGGACCCCGAGAACACCGTCACGGTCTCGGCCGCGAGCGTATGGGAGGTGGCCATCAAACACGCCCGCCATCCCGATAGCGTGACGGTCAGCGGGCAAGAGGTGCTGCGCGACTTCGGCGAAGCCGGGTATCGCCTGTTGCCGATCACGGCGCGCCACGCGGCGACGGTCGACTCGCTGCCGCCCATCCACCAGGACCCATTCGACCGGATTCTCGTGGCCCAGGCCATCGCCGAGCCGCTGCGCCTCGTCAGCCACGACCCGAGGGTCGCCGCTTACACGGACCTGGTCATCCCGGTCTGAGCGTGCTTAGTGCGTTCGTGCCGGCGGACGCCGCCTACCTCGTCTACAACGGCCGGGCCGGCAACGTCAAGGATGTCACGCTGACCCCCTACGACGCGGTCGAGCAGTTGTTCGCCACCCTTGATTAGAGCCCGGTCACTTGGGTCCTGGCCGCCAGCCCCGCCATGGCGTCCACGGCTCCGCGGCGCCGCCAGGGGCCGGTTCGCCGCGCCGGAGGGCGACCGCCGGACGTAATTTTCGACGCCGCACATGTTTCCGCAAAACCGCTGGTCAGCGGTTTAACTTTACAGATTTACGAGCGTGAACTTTACAAATTTGCGGGCTTGAACTTTACAAGTTTGCAGAGCCTGTGCTTGGCATCTCAGCGCCGCCACGCGAGCTGACGGGCGTCAGGCGGCCGCGGCCAGGGCCTGGTCCAGGTCCGCCCACAGGTCCTCGACGTCCTCGATGCCGACCGACAGGCGGATCAGGCCCTCCGGGACCTCGGCGGACTCGCCGTCGAACCGGCGGCGCCGCTCCAGCGTCGACTCGACGCCGCCCAGCGATGTGGCCGGGGTCCACAGCCTCACGGCCGCGACCACCGCGTCTGCGGCCGGCGCGCCGCCACCGGCAACCGCCCCGCCCGCCGCACCTCCGGCATCGGGCGCCCCACCCGGCCCGGCGGTCGGCTCGAAGGTGACGATCGAACCGAACCCGTCCATCTGGGCGGCGGCCCGCGCGTGCCCCGGGTCCTTCTCCAAACCCGGGTGCCGCACCCACGCCACCCTCGGGTCCGCCTCCAACCGGCGCGCCAACTCCAGCGCGTTGGCCTGCGAGCGCTCCACGCGCAACGCCATCGTGCGCATGCCGCGCAGCGCCAGCCACGCCTCGACCGGGCCCGGGATCGCACCGTGCAACGTGCGGTACTCGCGGACCAGCGCATCGAACTCCGCTGACGCGCACGCCACCGCGCCCATGACCAGGTCGGAGTGGCCCGCGAAGTACTTCGTGACCGAGTGGACCACGACGTCCGCGCCGAACTCCAGCGGCCGCTGCACCAGCGGCGTGGCGAACGTGGTGTCCACGACCGTGACGATGCCGCGCGCACGGGCCGCGCCGATCAACGCGGGAAGGTCCGCGACCTCCATCATCGGGTTGGTGGGGCTCTCCAGCCACAGCATGGCCGTGGGCGCCGCGTCGAGCGCCTGGATGACGGCCTCGGTGTCGTCGATTTTCACACGCTCCACGCTGGCCAGGCCGCGGCGCACGAGGTCGTCGGCGAAATGCTGGCCCACCTGGTAGGAACATGTCGGCAGCACGATGCGGCCGC
>JAISIU010000197.1 GCA_031261885.1 Bifidobacteriaceae bacterium | reverse complement strand
TCAAGAAGAGCTGACCGGGACCTTCCCGTTGCGGGGCACGCACGATGCCGAACCCCACCTTCCCGGGTCCGTCCCACCCGGGCGTGGAGAGTTTTGGTTGTTTGGGCCGGGGTCTAAGTGCCAAAACCCTCCACGCTCGCAAGATGTACGATGCCGGACCTAACCTTCCCGGGGTGAGCGCCGCCATCGTGCGTCACTGTTGGCTGAGTCTTCCGCGACACATCTAGTCTCCCTTTGGCTGATAAGCAAAGGAAGACTAGACTTAACTGATGAAACGCTCCCAGGTCATTGACCGGCTCAAACGCCAGGCGCGCGCCGCCGGGCTGCCGTTCGAGCGCACCGAGCTGACGCGCCACACGGCGATCAAAATCGGGACCTCGGCGCACACGATCTCGCGGCACCACGAGGTGGACGAGACGACCGCGCACAAGTTCTGGGACCAGTTTTGCGACGTCTTCGAGAAGGGGTGGTGGCGGTGAGCCGCTACACAATCCATGCGACCAGGTCCAAGTCGGGCAAAGTCTGGGTCCTGGAGGGCTGCGGTGCCGTCGGCCAGGTCAAGCGTCTGGACCAAGCGCCCGGGCTCATGCGTGAGGCAGTCGCCTACCTGAAGAACGCGCCCATCGAGGACGTGGAGATCAATCTCGATATCCAGCTTTCCGAACAGGACGCCCGCGTGCTCGCGGACCTCGAACAGGCCAAGGCCCAGGCCAAGGCGGCGGACCGCGAGGCCGCGGCCGCCCAGCGGCGCGCCGCCCGCCGGCTCCACTCAGACGGCCTGTCGCTGCGAGACGTGGGCCGCATCATGGGCATCTCGGGCCAGCGCGCCGGCCAACTCGTCAACGCCTAGCCGTTCGCTCCAAAACCCCGTTCCCAGCCGATTCCACCGTCACGCCACTTCGCGTGCATTCAGGTCGCGCATCGTCTCTAGCCCGAGTTCGGTCCAATCGTCAATTTCGGAAGCGACTGCATCGTCACTCAGCAGTTCCCGCGCGCTGGCTTCTTCTTCGCAGCCAAGCCCCTCGCGGGCATCGTCTCCACCGCGTTCAACATTCTTAGCGCCAGTCCGGCGGATGCAGCACCCGGCAGCCCATCTCTTCGGCAATGGCGCATCCAGCGTTACCACGACACCAGGCTCCTCCAGGTTGAGTACCGTGACCTCGACATCACCCCATCCAGGCAGGCGCCGCCATCGTGCGCTCTCACCACAGAGTTCCGAGTTCCTCCACCGCCCCGAACTGCGGGTCGCACGTGACTAAAACCGCACGCTGCTCGATCGCCTGAGCCGCCAGCAGGCGGTCGAACGGGTCCTTGTGGTCCCATGCGATCCTCGGTGCGGCGATCGCTTGGGCGACGCTGATGGGCGCCAATTCGGCGTGCAGCAACGTGACCAACATCTCCGGGGCCGCCAGCAGCTGTTCGGCCTCCGGGAGCCGTCCCTTGGCGTGTTTGATGCTCATCTCCCAAAAGGACGCGACGGACACCAACCGCCGGTTGGACCCGGCTTCAATCGCAGCCCGCGCCGCCTTTCCCAAGCGTGCGGGCTGCACCGCGGCCCAGAGCACGGCGTGGGTGTCGAGTAGGAGCTTCATTCCGAATACCAGGCTGCGGTGTCTTCTGGATCCAGCGGTTTCGCGGCCTCATCCGAGCATGCGGCGGGCCAGAATCCCAGCTCGACCCGTCCTTCGCTCACCGGCGCCAGCTCCGCCACCGGGACGCCGCGGCGCGCGATCACGACGCGCCCGCCTGCCTCGACTCGGTTGAGCAGTTCAGACAGGTGCGCTTTCGCGTCCTGCACGTTCACCCGCTTTTCGTCCAGCACAACACTCATGGCCAAACCATACCAGACCATGTTCCCTGACCAGGACCATGCAAACTAGTCTGACCAGGCCGCGCGATGCCGCGACTCCGTAACAGCGCCAACGGCACCAACGGCTCGTCTAGGCTTGGGTGCCGTGACCTCAGCCTCTGCTCCCGCCCGCCTCGCCGCCGCGGGGACGGTCCGCGACCCGGTCGCGTGGGGCGCGGTCTTCGTGGGCGGGGCGCTCGGCGCGGCGGCGCGGGCGGCGCTGCCCGCCACGGGCCTCGGCCATGGCATCCCGTGGGGCATGTTCGCCGTGAACGCGGCCGGCGCCTTCCTGCTCGGCTTCCTGACGAACTGGCTGGCCCCCGCGCGCCCCGGCCGGCCTCGCGCCACGGTGCGCCGAGCGCGGCTCAAGGCCCTGCTCGGCACCGGCGCGATGGGCGGGTTCACCACCTACAGTTCGTTCGCGGTTTGCCTCGCCGCATTGACGCTCGGCGCCGGGACCGGAGGGCCGCGCCTCGGCGTGGCCGCCGGCGGGCCGAACGCGTGGGCGGCGCTGGCGTACGGCCTCGGCGCGTTGCTGGTCGGCATCGCGGCTGCGGCGGCCGGCGCGTCGCTGCGCACGCCCGTCACGCGCGGCCTGTGGTGGCAGCCGTCCGTCCCCGACCAGGTGGAAGTGGAGCGGGTCCTGGCCGCCGATGCCGGCGCGCCGCCGAACGTCGGACATCCCGCCGATGCGAGTGGGTCGCCTTCCACTGACGGGACCGCCGATGCCGGCTGCTCGCCTTCCATCATCAGCGCCGCCGATGCCGGCGGGTCACCTTTCGCTGACAGGACGGCCGATACCGGTGCCTCCCCGAGCACCGGCCCTGGCACTTGGCCCGGCCCCGTTCCGCGCTCCGCCACCGCCCCTGGATCAGGAGCGGACCGGTGAACGCCGCGCTCATGCTGCTGGCGGTGGCCGGGGCCGGCGGGTGTGGAGCCGTGTTGCGCTTCTCCTCGGAGGCGGCGCTGACGCGCCTGTTCCGCGGCCGCACGCCGGCTGCGACGCTCGTCATCAACGTGGTCGGGTCCTTCTTGCTGGGACTCCTGTTGTCCCAGGCGGCGGCTCGACTCGGCGCCCCGGCCACGGCCGTGCTCGGGACGGGGCTGCTGGGCGGTTTCACGACGTTCAGCTCCTCGGCGCTCCAGTCCGTCACGCTATGGATGGAGCACCGCCGCTGGGCCGCCGTGGCCCAGGCGTTGGGCGGCCTCGTGTTGGCGGTGGCCGCGGCCGCCGCGGGCCTCGCCCTCGGCGCCCACTGACACTCCCGCACCGTGCACCCCGAAACCGCCCACAGCCGCCGCCAATCCCCGCGCTTGTCGAGCCTTTTGGCACTTCCCCCACCGCTTGTCGAGCCTCGTGGTCGTTAGCCACCACCCGTAACAGCCATCAGGCTCGACAAGCCCGCGCGCCACAGCCACCACGCTCGACAAGCCCCTCATCCAGCCTGGTTCAGCCCGGCCGCTCAGCGAAACCGCAGGCCCAGAGGGGGGGCAAACCCCACTCTTTCGTGCAATCCGTCACTTTCCCCACGAACCGCGGATATGTTGCTAAACGAGACATGCGGATGGCCGACCCGCAGGTCAAGCCCCAATATCGCCCTACCCGAACGGATTCTCCCTCATGGCAATCTCAACCGTCGACCCCGATGAGGTCACGAGCGCCCAATCAACCATCAGCGGCGTCGCCGACGACGTCACACCCGGCCTGGCCGGACTCGCCGACTGCTACGGCAACGACCTCATCAGCTCCGCGATGGACCGCTTCCAGTCCGGCTGGACCACGGCCATCAACGGCGTCCAGTCCTCGCTGAAACTGGCGGACGTCACACTCCAAGACCTCAACTCCGGCCTCAACGCCATCCAAGGCGCCTGCAAGGACCTGGGCGACTGGTTCCTCGGCTTCATCCACTGACGGAACCCCAAGGAGACACGAACATGAACTTCTTCCCAGGCGACTCCACCGGTATCCGCGGCAACGCCTCCCAGATCAACACGGCCAAAGCCCCGATGTTCGGCTGGCACAGCGCACTGTTCTGGTCCAATCTCTTCACCGGCTGGACCGGCTCCGACGCCGATGCCGCCAAGAGCGCGATCGACACCGACCACCAGGCCCTGATCGACGCCGAGCACAACTACGGCCACTGCGCCGACGCGCTCAACACGTTCGCCGGCCAGCTGGACGCCTGCAACGCCCAGTACGTCAAGGATTACAACGCCTACCAGGCGGCGCTGGCCGCGATCAGCCCGGACGACCCGAACGCGGCCGCCGAGCAGCAGGCGGCCGC